>DATCDC010000051.1:0-68902 GCA_036510915.1 Solirubrobacteraceae bacterium
CGGCGCGGCGGCGGAGCGCGAGCTCGCGCGCGGCGACGTCGCCGCCGTGCTGATCGAGCCCGCGTTGACGAACGTCGGCGTCGTCCTCCCCGAGCCCGGCTTCCACGCGGCGCTGCGCGCGGCGTGCACGGCGACGGGAACCGTGCTCGTGCACGACGAGACCCACACGCTGTCGGCCGCGCCCGGCGGCCTCGTCGAGGCGTGGGGGCTGCAGCCCGACGCGGTGACGATGGGCAAGGGCATCGCCGGCGGACTGCCGATCGGGACCTACGGGATGTCGGCGGCGCTCGCGCACGCCGTCCTGTCGGGCTCCGAGGAGGTCGCCAGCGGCGGCACGCTGTACGGGTACGCACTCGGGCAGGCGGTCGCCGCGGCGTTCCTGGCGGAGGTCCTCGTCCCGGAGGGGTACGAGCGGACGGCGGAGCTCGGGGCGCGGCTGGCCGACGGCATCGACGCCGCGGCGAGCGCGCATGGACTCGACTGGCGGGCGCACCGGCTGTTCAACCGCTCGGGGCTCACGCACGGCCCGACGCTGCCGCGCACCGCGGCCCATGCCAGGGCGACCTTCGACAGCGCGCTGTTCAACCTGCAGCGGCTGTACCTGCTCAACCGCGGCATCTGGGAGGCGATCGATTCGGCCGGCCCGGCGGTGTCCTTCGCGGCGTCGGAGGCCGACGTCGACGCCTACCTCGGCGTGTTCGACGACTTCCTCGCCGCCCTCACCTGACCCCGGCCGCTACCCGACGAAGCGCGGCGCGCGCGGCAGCACGAGCACCCGCGCCGCCGCGGTGTTGCCGACGAGCGAGCCCTCGCTGCTCGAGGTGTTCACGACCACGCGGTTGGGGATCCGGCCGACGCGCCGGGGACGCACGTGCGCGACGAGCGTCACGCTGCGCCCCGGAGCGAGCGTGCCGATCACGCAGACGGGAAAGCGCGCCCGGATCGTGCAGTGGCTGCCCGCCGGGGTGACGGAGGTGATGCCGGTGCCGGAGGCGAGCAGCTCGACGAGCGTCACGTTGTACGCGATCACCCCGGAGGCGTTGTGCACGGTGAGGCGGTAGTCGATCGTCCCGCCCAGTCGGATGACGCGGGCGCTCGGCGTCTTGGTCACCGTGAGGTCGGTCTGCGGCGTGGGGTCCGGATCGGGCGTCGGCCCAGGCGTCGGCGGCTCGGGAGAGATCGCCTGGCCGGTGAACTGGTCGTGGAACGCGCACTCGACGTCCGGGTGGGCCGCCGTCAGCGTGATCCGCACGGAGCCGGCGTCGCTCGGGAGCGGGATGCCGTTGCACTCGACGTCGGTCAGGCGCCACTCGCCGGTCGCGCCGCCGGCGGGCGTCGTCTCCTGGATGTCGTAGGAGCCGAGGGGGAGCGCCGAGGTGTCGCTGCCCTTCGCGAGCACGGCCTGCCCCTCCCGGGTCGTCGTCGCGCTCTGGCGGAACTCCACGGCGCGTCGAGCCGTCGCCGCCGGGGTGATGACGAACCCGGTCGTCCCGACCGCGCCGACGGTCGTCTTCAGGATGCGGATCGAGCCACTCGGCGTGAACGTGTTCGTGTACGTGCAGACGCTGCCCTGACCGGGTGCCAGCGTCAGGCGCACCGGCTGGACCGCCGAGATCACCTCCTCGTCGCAGACCACGCCGCTCACCTTCCAGCTGCCGCTCTTCGAGGCGGGCAGGTGCTCGTCGATGCGATAGCTGCCTGCGGGCAGCTCGATCGGCCCCGGCGTGGCCGCGACCGCGAGCCCCTGCTGGGTCGTCGTCGCCGACGCGCTGACCGCCTGGCCGCCCGTCTCCGGCGTCACGTCGAAGCCGAACGTGCCAACGCCGCCGAGCGTGACCTTGCGCAGCAGCAGCCCCGCCGGCGGGGGGACGAGGCGGTCGACGTACGTGCACGTGACGGTGTCGCCCGCGGCCAGGCGCACCGAGACGCCCGGGCCGTCGATCGCGACCTGGCTGCCGGTCGTCGCCGAGGTGCACGTCAGGCTCGTCAGCGCCCAGCCCGCGGGCACGTCCTCGCGGAAGGTCCACGGCTCGTCGGCGGCCGCCGTCGCGGCGCGGTAGAACGACGCCGAGCCCGGGCTGCCGGGGCCCGCGGCGATGGCGAACGACTGGTCCGGTGCGTAGGAGATGTTCCCGTGGAAGCCGAACGTCTCGGGCGCCGTCCCGGCGGGCGCGTCGACCTCCTTGCGCACGATGATCGTCCCGCTCGTCGGCGGCGGCTTGACGTAGTAGGCGTAGCAGAGGACGTGCCGGTAGCCGAGCGGATAGGAGATCCACTCGACGTTGTCGCCGTTGAGGTTGTCGATCGCGCAGCGCAGCGCGCCGAAGCCGTACTCGCCGGGGAACTGCTGGTCCAGGATCGGATCGGCCGGCGTCCCGCCCTGGATCCACAGGGCGCTGGGACGCGACGCGAGCTTCGCCTGGTCGGCCGTCAGCTCGATCGTGACGGCGCCGGCGATCTGCCTGCCCGTCGGGCTGCCGAGCGTGTCGAGCAGCGGCGTCGCGGCCTTCGTGCGGATCGCCGTGCCGAACGGGTTCGTGACGATCGAGAGCGCCCCCCACGGGCCGGTCACCGCGCGCGAGCGGATACCCGTCCCGAGCGTGAAGCTCCAGTCGGGCAGGGGGTGGCAGAGCGGCTGGTTCTTCGACTCGAGGTCGGGGTCGATCGGCTGGCCGGAGGTGTACGCCGTGTCCGCGCCGAGATCCTTCAGGCTCTCCTGGATGTTGTTGCGCGCGAGGTTCGCGGTGATCGACTCGTAGGTCGGGCACTGGCGCGCGACGATCGTCACCTGCAGGCCGCTGCCGGACGCCGCGAGCGCCGGGGCGACGCCCGGTCCGGCGAGCAGGATCGTCGCCAGCGCGCCGAGCAGCGCCAGCGGGCCGGCGCAGCGGCGTGGGACGGCGATCATCGCCGGACCGTATCGCCGCCTACGGCGGCTGTCAGGTTCCACACCGCCGGGCGCGCGATTCCCGCCGCGGAGCGCGGCGCGACCCACCACGTACTCTGGGCGTGTGACGCTGCACCCACTCGCCGTCCACTTCTCGACGGTCGCCGATGCCTACGAGCGCGGGCGCCGCGAGTACCCGCCGGCAGCCGTCGGTGCGCTCGCCGCCGAGCTCGCGATCGTGCCCGGCGCGCCGGTGCTCGACCTCGCCGCCGGGACCGGGAAGCTCACGCGCGCGCTGCTCGCCCAGGGCTTCGACGTCGTGGCGGTCGAGCCGCTCGAGGCCTTCCGCGAGGTCCTGGCCGAGAGCGTCGGCTCCGAGCGCGTGCGCGAGGGCGTCGCCGAGGCGATCCCCCTCGCGGACGGCGCGGTCGCGGCGGTCACCGTCGCCGACGCCTTCCACTGGTTCGATCAGGCGACGGCGCTGGCGGAGATCCGCCGTGTCCTGCGGCCCGGCGGCGGGCTCGCGCTCCTCTCGACGGTGCCCGACTGGAGCGGGTGCTCGTGGGCGCCCGAGGTCGGCGCGCTGATGCAGCGCCTGCGCCCCGAGCATCCGCACTTCGACGGCCCGTCGTGGAAGGACGCGGTGCACGCGGGCGGCGGCTTCACCGCGCTGCGCGAGATCCAGGTGATCACCTCGCAGCCCGCACAGCCCGAGCGCATGGCCGACTTCCTGTCGTCGATGAGCTGGGTCGCGGCGATGCCCGAGGCCGAGCGGGCCGGCACCCTGGCCCAGGTCACGGCGCTCGTCGAGGCCGGCGAGACGCCCGACGAGCTCCCGGTGCGCGTCGTGATCGGCCTCACCGCCCGTGCCTGACCTCCGCCGGAGGGGCAGGGGCGCCGATGTGCTTCGCCGCTGAGGCCGACGTCACCGCAGCGGCCGGCGTCGTCGCCGTCACGTCTTACGGTGACCCGTGGCGCGCGCGACGATCCCCACGAACGGGAGCAGGATGATCACGCCGATGATCGCGCCGACCAGGCCGCCGAGGTCGAACACGGCGGTGTCGCCGATGCCGATCCAGACCGTGAAGATGAGGTAGCCGAGCATCGCGCCGGCGAGGCCGAGGCAGAGCGAGAAGAGCCAGGACTTGGGGCCGCTGAGCCCGCTCCACATGTCCGGGACGAGCAGGCGGCCGATGGAGCCGGCCAGGAGGCCGAGCAGGAGTGCGCCGATCATGGGATCACCTTCGAGGAGCGTTGACGACGTGTCACGCCCAGCCTTGCAGGTCGCGCAGCGCGTTTCCAGCGCGAAATTCGGATCGCGCAGGCGCGATTGCAAGGCCGCGGCGTCGCCACCGGGCCGAGATCGATCCCGCCGACATGCCGCAGGCCTGCCAGGGGGCCTCGGGCCCGAGCCGCAGGGCTAGAGCGGGCTGCCGGCGAGCTGGATGTGGTCGGCCTCGGCCGGCCCCGGGAACGGCCGCTCGAGGCCGAACTGCTCGAGGGTGCCCTCGGGAACGCCCTCGACGCCCGGGGTGTCCGAGGCCTGCCCGCGCGTGTGCGGGTCGTTCGCGAAGCCGCCGACCTCGACCGAATGCGCGGGCGAGCGGTAGCCGGAGATGCCGATCAGGTGCAGGTGCAGCGCCCGGCCAAGCGCGTCCAGGCGCGCGGCGATCACCGGCTCGTCGCCGACGCTGTAGTTCGTGCCGGGCGCCTGGAAGAACCCGAACGACCCGCCGTGCGGTGCGAACGAGCCGGTGACCGGCGGCGCGCCGGTCACGGCGGTCGTGCCGTAGCCGGCATTGCCGGTGGCCGCGGCCTCGCGCGCCTGGATCCGCGCGAGCTGCTGCTGGAGGCCGCGCTGGCGCGCGGACAGGCCGCGCAATGCCGATGCCCTGCGGTCGCGCGCGCGCACGTAGACGAGCTGATGGCCGACGATCTGCAGCTTCAGCCGCGCGACCTCGTCGCGCTGGACGAGCTGCGCGACGGTGATGCGCTGCTGGCGCGCCTCGAGCACGGCCAGCCGCGCGGCCTGGGCCCGGACGGCGCGCTGCTGTGCGAGCGCGCGAGCGGTGACGCCCGCGTTCTGATGCGCGACGAGCTTCATGTCGTCGACGCGGTCCAGCAGGGCGGCGAAGCCGTCGGCGTTCAGCACCACCGAGACGAGGTTCGGCTGCGGCGTCTCGTAGGCGGCGACGAGCTGCTCGGCGACGACGCGCCTGTCGGTGGCGAGCTGCTCGCGCAGGACCACGAGCCGCGCACGGGCGCCGCGCAGCTGCGCCTGGAGACTGCCGAGCAGGCTGCGCTCGGCGTCGAGGCTGGACTGGATCCCGGCGAGCTGGCGCTGCAGGTCGTCGATGCGCGCCTGGTAGCTGCGCACATGCCCGTTGTCGGCGCGGATCGCGTCCTGCAGGCGCTTCTGGCGCGCCTGACCGGCGGCGATCCGGCTCTGCAGGTCGGCGTGGGCCCCGCCCGCGTTCGCCATGCCCGCGACGAGCAGCGCGAGCGCGCAGGCGCAGATCAGGCGGCGTCGCAGGCTGGAACGTGGCATGGCTGAACGGCGTGAGGACGGACGGGCGAGCCCCGCAGGGCACCCTGCACCGCGCCCGCCACACGCGTGGCCAAGCTAGCAGCGGGCGGCGCGCATTCCCGCAACTTGCCATCCAGGACCGGCGCGCCCGCTTTACCGGTGCTTGGAGGATGCAGGGGTAGCGTCGGGCGGCCCGAAGCCGTGCCGACCGCCCCGATGCCGCCCGCAGCCGCCAGCCCCCGAGAACCTCCGCGCCGCGCGTCGCCGCTGGTGGCCTCCGCCCGTCGGCGCGCGGACCGGGCCAAGCTGCTCGTCGCCGTTGCCGCGGCGGTCCTCTTCACCGCCGGGCTGGGACTCGCGCGCCGCTCGTACGCGAGCCATCCCAAGCACCGCGCCCAGCCGCTCGCGGCGCCGCCGCGCTTCGAGTCGATCGTCCAGCAGAACAGCGTCGGCGTGGTGGCGCCCGCGCAGGCGCCGCAGAGCGCCCAGACCAGCACCTCCTGAGCCGCGCATGCACCTGACCTCGAGCCCGATCGACTGGTACGCGGCACGCGCCGGCGGTGTCGTCGCCTACATCCTGCTGACGATCGTCGTGGTCCTCGGGACGACGATGGCGAGCGGCGCGCGCAGCCGGCGCTGGCCGCGCTTCGCGGTGCAGGACGTGCACCGCTTCGCGGGGCTGCTGACCGGCACGTTCCTCGTGCTCCACATCGTCGCGATCGCGATCGACTCGTATCTGCCGTTCACGCTCAGCTCGATCCTCGTCCCCTTCACGAGCAGCTACCGGCCCGTGTTCGTCGGGCTCGGCGTCGTCGGGGCCGAGCTGCTGGCCGCGCTCGCGATCACCAACCGCCTGCGCGACCGGATGCCGTACGAGACGTGGCGGCGCCTGCACTACCTGAACTTCGCGGTCTGGGCCGGCGCCACCGTCCACGGCCTCGGCTCGGGCACGGACCGCAGCGCCCCGTGGCTGCTCGCGATCGAGGCGCTCTGCGTCTTCGCGGTGCTGAGCGCGATCGGCTGGCGGATCCTGCGGGCGCGGGACGCCGTACGCCCCCCCGCGCTGGGCCTGGTCGCCGGCGGCGCCGCCGTCGTCAGCGCCGTGCTCGTCGCGCTCGCGCTCGGGCCGCTCGCCTTCCACCCGCGGCCGTGGAACGCCGGGACGTTCTCGGACAGCCTCGAGGGCCAGATCCTCAGCCAGAACGGGACGACGCGCGGCATCGTCTCGATGGCCGGTCGCGGCACCGGGACGCAGCGCGTGCTCGTGCGCGCGGACCTGCTCGTCGGCGTCCAGCAGCTGATCGACACCGAGTTCCAGATGGAGTACCTGCCCAGCGGCGCGGCGTGCCGCGGGCGCGTCCAGCGGATCGACCCGGGCGGCCTGGGCTTCCGCGCGCGCTGCCGGATGGCGGACGGGCGCGCGCGCTCGATCCACGCGCGCTGGGACGCCGCCGACGGCGGCGTCCTCAGCGGCGGCGTGATCGTCTCGCGCGCCCTGGCCTAGAGGCGGCCTAGAGGGCGCCGGCCGGGGCGACGATGTCGAGCGACGCGCGCAGCGCATCGCGCTCTGCGGCGAGTCCCGCGTCCGGCGCGTCGTCGACCGCGGGCAGCGCCTCGAGCGCCAGCAGCACCTCATACGGCTCGTCCCGCGCGCGCGCCTCCGCGAGCGAGGCCTGCAGCGCCTGCAGCGCCTGCTCGTCCTCGCCGGCCGCCGCCAGCGCCGCGCCGCGCACGCGCAGCAGCAGCGGGCGGACCGCCGCGCGATCGCTCTGGGCGAGCTGGCGGTCCGCCTCGGCCAGCGCCTCCACCGCGCGGCCCATGAGCAGCAGCGCCTCGGCGAGGTAGGCCTCCGAGAGCGCCGCGTCGCCGGCCGCGTCGAGGTCGCGGAAGTCGCGGATCGCGAGGCGGATGAGCTCGATGCCCTCCTCGCCGCGGCCTTCACGCGCCGCCAGGCGCCCGAGCAGCGCCGACGTGAACGCCACGCCGGCGTCGTCCTGCGTGCCGCGCCAGACCCGGCGCGCGCGGCGCAGCCGCAGCTCGGCCTGCTCGTAGCGCCCCTGGTCGGCGAGCAGCTCGCCGATGTTGCAGTCCCCGTAGGCCGCCGCCCACGCGTCGCCGGCGCGCTCGCTCGTCTCCGCAGCGCGCGCGTACAGCTCGCTCGCCCGCGTCCAGCGGCCCTCCCAGTAGGCGAACATGCCGAGGTTGTTCAGCACGACCGCCTGGCGCTCGAGATCACCGACGCGCTCGTAGATCTCCAGCGCGCGCTCCGAGCGGACCGCCTCCTCGCGACGGCCGAGCTCGAACAGCGCCCAGTCGAGCATGAAGCCGGCGCGCGCCTCGAGCACGTCGTCGCCCGCGAGCTCCGCGTCCCGGAGGCCGTCGCGGAACAGCCGCGCGGCCTCGGCCGTTCGCCCCTGCTGGCGGCGCACCGACCCGAGGGTCGTCACCAGCCGCGCGCGCTCGGCGGCGGCCTCGGGGCCGTCCACGCCCTCGAGCTCGCGCAGACCCCGGTGGGCCCAGCGCACCGCGGACCGCGTGCGCCCGACCCGTTCGTTCACGCGGGCGTTGCGATGCATCAGGCCGGCGGCCCGGACCCGGTCCTCGGGGAGCAGCTCGCGCGCCCGGCGGAAGGCGCTGACGGCCCGCGAGACCTCGCCCGTGCGCGTGTAGGCCTCGCCCAGCGCCTCCCACTCCTCGGCCAGCTCGCCGGGGCCGACCTCGAGCGTGCGCGCCGCCTCGAGCGCGCGGCGGTGCAGGCCGGCGGCCGCCGCGTAGGCGAAGCGCTCCTCCGCGCGCCGGGCAGCCGATCGCGCGTAGGTCCACGTCCGGGTGTGGTCGCCGGCGCGGAAGAAGTGCAGCGAGAGCAGGCCGCCGACCTCGTCGAGCATCTCGGCGTAGTCCTCCTCCATGCGACGCCCCACCGCGGCGTGCAGCGTGCGCCGCAGCCGATAGGGCAGCGCCTCGTAGGCGGCATCGCGCACGACGCCGCGGCGGAAGCGCAGGTAGCCGTCGCCGTCCGCGGTGAGGAACGCGCCGAGCCGCGCCCAGGTCTCGGCGGTCGGGGGCGCCACCTCGGCGTCGAGCACCTCGGCGAGGAACCGCGGATGGAAGCTCAGGCCGAGGATCGAGGCGCGCCGGATCAGCATCCGGTCCCCGGGCTCCAGGCGGTCGATGCGCGCCATCGCCGCGGCCTCGATCGTGTCCGGCAGCTCCTCGTCGCCGGCGGCGGCGGCGCGCAGCAGGTCGCGCAGGAACTGCGGGTTGCCGGCAGAGCGCTCGACCGCGAGGTCGAGCACGTGCGGCGGCAGCGGCTCGGCGTCCGTCGCGGCGTCCGCGAGCGCCCGCAGCTCCGCGCTCGCCAGCGGGCCGGGCGTGAGCTGCACGACACCGATCGCCTGCGGCGCGAGGAACCCGCCGGCCTCGACCTCGCGGCGCATGACCACGACGAGCCACGGGACGGTCTCGATCTCGCGCGCGACGGCCCCCAGCAGATCGGCCGACGCCTCGTCGACGTGCTGGCCGCCGTCGATCGTCACGAGCGTCGGGCCGCGTGTCATCGCGCGCAGGAAGACGATCACGACCTCGTGCAGGCGGCGCCGGCGGAACTCGGGCGCGAGGGCCTCGACCTCGGGCGTCATCGGTGGGTCGACGTCCAGCGGCAGCGCCAGCAGCGGCAGCCACGGCCGCAGCTCGGGCGCGTCCTGCTCGATGCACTCCGTGAGCCGGGAGAGGACGACGGGGTCCGGGTCCTCCCAACCGACCCCGATGATCTGGCGCAGCAGCTCGCGCCACAGGACGTACGGGGTCGTGGCGGTGAAAGCCTCGCCGGTCGCGCGGAGGCTCGGGATGCCGGTCGCGCGCGCGAGCAGCTCCTCGTTGAGGCGCGACTTGCCGATCCCCGGTTCCCCGACGATCTCGATCAGGCGCCCCGCGCCGGCGCGCGCGGACGCCAGCGCGTGCTCCAGCGCGGCGAGCTCCTGCGCGCGCCCGACGAGTGGCAGGCGGTCGTCCGCCCGCCCCTGCCCGCGGATCGGCCGGCCGAGTGACCAGGCCGGCACCGGCTTGGACTTGCCCTTGACGCTGAACGGCTCGAGCTCGGTCGTCTCGAAGCGCGTCCCGGAGCGCTCGAGGACCCCCGCCGTCGCGTAGATCTCGCCGGGCGGCGCCTTGGCCATCACGCGCGCAGCGAGGTTGACCGCGTCGCCCATGACCGTGTAGGTGCGGCGGTAGGCCGGCCCGATGTCGCCCGCGAAGACGTTCCCGCGGTTGACCCCGATCCGCAGCGGGAGTCGCAGGTCCGCGTCGGCGATCGCCCGGACCGCGAGCAGCAGGCGCTGCTCGTCCTCGCCGATCGCGCGCGGCGCCCCGGCGGTCAGCAGGATCTTCCCGCCGTCGTCGTCGGCGTCGCTCCCCAGGAAGCAGACCTCGTGCTCGTCGGCGGCGCGCTGCGCCACCCGCACGAGCCGGTCGACGGCGTCGGCGGCCGCGTCTGCGCCCTCCTCGTCGATCAGCGCGTCGATCCCCTCGAAGCGCACGAAGGCGATCGCGACGTGGCGGTGCTCGGGATGGGTGTGCGCGGCGAGCGCGTGCGCGCGCACCATCGTCGACAGGCATCCCGCGACCTGCTCGAGCGAGGGCTGCGGCGCGGGCTCCGCGGGCGGCAGCGGCGGCAGTCCGGGCGGCACGCCCAGCAGCCGCCCCTCGCCCTTGGGCGCCCCGAGCGCCGCCTCGCCGAGCGCCGCCGCCGCGGCGGCGCTGAGGACGATGTCGCCCGCCCCCGCGGCCTTCTCCATGCGCACCGTCGCCGAGACGGCCGGCCCGGCGAGCACCAGCTCGCGGTGCGACCCGCCAGCGAGGAAGAGGTGGAACGTCCCGCTGTGCACGCCCTGCGAGATCCGCAGCGTCACCCGCCCCGCCGAGGTCTCGAGCCGGCCGATGCGGCGCAGCGTGCTGCGCATCCCGGCGGCAGCGTGCGCTGCGCGCACCACGTGCCCCTCGCCCTCGAACAGCAGCAGCAGCGCGTCGCCCCCGAACTTCAGCAGGCTGCCGCCGTTCTCGTAGGCGACGGCGAGCAGGGTGCTGAGCGAGCTGCCGATCGTGTCGGTGAGCTCCTCGGACCCCTCGCGCCCCTGGCGGGAGAGGCGCTCGGAGAGCTTCGTGAAGCCCGAGATGTCGGCGAACACGACCGTGCCGTCGACCGTCTGCAGGCGCACGTCCGGCTCCGTCACGAGCTGGCGCAGCAGCACGCGGGGGATGTACGGATCCAGGCGCCGCTGCGGATCGGCGGGCGCGCTGTCCGCGCGAGCGCTCATGACCGCGCCGTGATCACGGCGTCCGCCGCCTGGCTGGAGCGCACGTTGCCGGTGATCGTGCCGATGAAGTCCTCGCGCTCGAGCGCGAAGAGGACGCCGCTCTCGGCGACGGTCACGGTCGCCGTCCGCGGAACGTCGCGCAGCAGCGCGATCTCGCCGACGAATCCGCCCGGAGCGGCGCGGCTGATCTCGATGCCGTCGCGCGTCACCAGCAGCTCGCCGGAGGCGACGACGTAGAAGCGGTCGCCGTCGTCGCCGGCACGGAAGAGGACGTCGCCGCCGGCGACCGGCAGGCGCTCGACCCGGCGCGAGAGGTTCTCGACCGTGGCGAGCGGTACCGGGGCGAACAGCGCGAGACGCCGCAGCATCGCGAACTCCTGCTCCGGCACGGGCGCTGCGTCCTCGAAGACCGTCAGCGCATGCCGGCGCAGCGCGACGGTGGCCGGCAGGCAGAGGCCGACGACGATGAGGGCACCGCGGGCGCCCACCAGCGAGATCAGCAGCGGGCAGAGCATCGCGCCGACGCCCGTCGTGACCCAGTAGGACGACTCGAGCACGGCGAAGGCGCGGCCGAGCACCTCGTCCGATGTCAGCCGCTGGACGAGCGTGTGCCCCGCGATCTCGATCAGCGAGTACCCGACGCCGACGATCGCGAGCATCGTCGCCGCCACGGCCACCCCGGGGGCGATGCCGATCACGATCAGGGGGATCCCTGCCGCCAGACCGCCCAGCACGATGCCCGCGCTCACGCGGCCGACGCCCAGCAGCGACAGGGCGGCGGCGCCCCCGAGGACGCCGCCCAGGCCCCAGCAGGCGTTGAGCGTGCCGACGCCGGAGGACCCCATGTCCAGCAGCGACAGGGCAGTGACCACGAGGAGAACGTCGACTGCACCCTCGACGAGCGTCGCGAGGCTCATCGTCCCCACGAGGACGCGCAGCGGCGGCTCGGCGAGCACCGCGCGCAGCCCGAGCGTCAGCTCATGCAGCGGGGCCTCGGCCGCCGCGAGCCGGTGGTCGGGCACCGGGTCGCGGGCGACGCCCGCCCAGGCCAGCGCGGCGACCAGCGCCACCAGCGCGATGAGGACGAAGGCCGCGGCGGCGCCCGCGGCAGCGTAGACGAGCCCGGCCACGAGCGAGCCCACCAGGTAGGCCACGTTCTCGACGCCGTTGGCCACCGAGTTCGCGGCTGCCAGCTGCAGCGGCGTCTGTGCGAGATCGGGCAGCAGGGCCGCGAGCGCGGGGTGCTGCACGGTGGTCAGCGCCGTGAACGCCGCCGCGAGCACCAGCACGACGGCGAACGGGAGGCCGGCCCGGACCGCGCCGGCGATCAGCGCCAGCGAGATGCCACCCAGGATCCCGGCCACCAGCAGCACGTCGCGACGCGACCAGCGGTCCGCCGCGAGCCCGGCGAGCGGTGCGGCCAGCCCCGCGGGGATCATCCGCGCGAGCGCCGCCGTCCCGACCGCAGCGGCCCCGCCGACGTCGAATGCATAGATCCCCAGGGCGACGTTCAGCCCCCAAGATGCCAGCGAGTTCGCGCCGACACCGAGCTGCACGCGCCGGAGCGTGGACGTGCTGAGCGCCGGGCGCACGGCGTCGCGCAGCCGCGCCACCCGGCGCGGGCGCGCCGGTGCCTCCTGCGTCGACCCGACCGTGACCGCCGCCTCCGGTCAGGACCGCCCGCGCGGATCGAGCGGGCTCCCGAGCTGCCGCCCGGACGGCCACAGCGAGGTGATCGTCGCTCCGCCGCCGGTCGTGCGCACGCGGCTCTGGACGCACGGGGCGCCGGCATGCGCGACGAACGGGCCGTCGATCGCCGGCGTCGCCGGGTTGTCGAGCCGCGCCGGCCCGCCGCAGTCGGGCAGCAGGCCCTTGTACTCCGGCGCCGGGTAGGGACCGGGCGTGTACTGGGCGTTCACCTGCAGCGGCGTCCCGAGACGCACCGCGAACGTGTACGGCGCGCCGAAGCAGTCCTGCAGGAAGTAGATGTCATCGGCGTCGCCGTCGTCGTGCCAGATGAACGGCGCCAGTGCGCTCTTCGGCAGCGTGGTGGCGACGGTCTTCTGCCGGTCCAACGCGGTGTAGTCGACGGCGATGATGTCCTGCGGGCTGGTCACCTCGGTGTAGAGCGCGCAGTCCAGGTTGCCGCCCGTGCCGAGCGACAGGGTCAGCAGGCCGGTGTCGGTGTCCGTCGTCGGACCCTCGATCGCCGTGACCTTGATGCTCGAGCCCGGTGAGCTCAGCGGCAGCGTGCCGGTGCACGTCACGTCCTCCGGGCACGACACGGTCAGCCCCGACACGGGGAACGGCGGCGAGGTCACGGGCGGGACCACGGTGGTGATCGGCGGCGCGACCGTGCTCGAGGCGGTGAACGCGTAGTTGCCGGGCTGGTCGAGCGAGAGGTCGGCGAACGTCGCCAGGCCCGCGGTCGCCGGGCGCGTCGTGTGCCCCGAGAGGGTGCCGGGGCCGCTGCCGGGCGCGACGGTCATCGTGACCGTGGCCGAGGAGCCGCCTGCGCGCTGGCCGTCGCCGCCCAGGATCTCGACCTGCACGGGCGGCCCGGAGGGGTCGTTCGGCGTGCCGGTGATGACCGCACCGGCGGACGCCGCCGCCGGCGGCGTGACGAAGTGCAGCGCGCAGTTGCCGGTGATCGAGGTCGTCAGTGCGCTGGCTCCGGCGTCGAGGCCGAACGCCGCCGGGCCCGTGAAGTCGGCCGAGGCCTTCGCGACCGGCGCATCCCACGTGAGCGACTGCGCGCTGCAGGCGGCCTCGACGCGGACGGTGGCCTGCGTCGAGGCGCCGGGCGCGAGGGCGAGCCCTCGCAGCTGCACGGTGTTCCCGGCGACCGCGGCGGTGCCACTCGCCGACGACGCGCTGACGAGCGCCATCCCGGCCGGGACGGCGACGTCGGCGGAGCCGAGCGGCCGGCCGCCGGTGCGGTTGGCGATGCTCACGGTGAGGTCCTCGAGCTGGCCGGCCGGGATCGTGGCCGGCGAGGTCGTCCCAGGGCCGGCGATGCCGGCGCTGAACGTCGAGGGCTCCACCTGGAAGGCGTCCGATGTCGACGCGGACGCGTCATCCGTGCTCGCGACGAGCCGGTAGCCCGTGCCCGCCTGCGCGATCGACAGATCACCGAAGCTCGCCAGGCCACCGGAGGCGGCGACGGCGGTCCCGCCGGCGAGCGCCGCCCCGTCCGGGCCGCCGTTGAGTGCCAGCGTCACGAGCGCCGTCGAGCCGGTGATCCGGTGGTTGTCGGCGTCGCGGACCTCGACGGTGACGGGGCCGCCGGCGGGGTCGTAGGCCGTGCCGGAGATGACCGCCCGCGGGTCGGCGTCGTGTGGCTGGGTGACGAACGCCAGCGAACACGAGCCCGTGCGGCCGGTGCGCAGGTCCGAGGAGCCCGCGTCGACGGTGAAGTCCGCGGCGGCGCCCGGGTCGGGCGTCGAGGACACCAGCGGCGTCGGCCAGGTCAGCGACCGGGCGGCGGCGCTGCAGCCCGCCGCGGCGACGAGATCCACCGTCGCCGACGCCCCGGGCGCGAGCCCGAGGGCGCGCACCTGGATCGTGTTCCCCACCGCCGTGGCCGACCCGGTCTGGGCGGAGGCGCTGACGAGCGCCAGCCCGGCCGGCAGCGCGAGGTCGGCCGACCGGAGGATGCGTCCGCCGCTGTGGTTCGTGATGACGGCGCGCAGTGGCGCCTGCTCCCCGTTGGGGACGGCCGCCGGCGTCGAGCCGTCGGGGTTCGAGATCACGACCGAGGCCGACGATGCCTCGACGAGGAACGGCTGCGAGGTGTCGGACGTCGCGTCCGCGGCGCTCGCGCGCAGCGTGTAGCCCGAGCCCGTTGGGTCGATCGAGATGGGGCTGAAGCTCGCCAGCCCGGCCGTCGCCTGCACGATCGTCGCGCCCCCGAGCGTGCCCGCGGAGGGGTTCGCGGCGATCGCGAGCTGGATCGTCGTCGACGACGAGGTCACCCGGTTGTTCTCCGCGTCGCGCACCTCGACGGCCACCGGCGCGCCGGAGGGGTCGTAGGGCACGGAGCTGATCGGGGCGCGGGGATCGGCGCTCGCGGGCTGCGCGGTGAACGCCAGCGAACAGCTGCCGCTCAAAGCGGTGCCGAGCGCCGAGGACGCCGGGGCGAGCGTGAAGGCGACCGGGCCCGTGAAGTCGGAGGTCGTCCGCGCGACGGGCGTCGGCCACGTCAGCGACTGCGGCGCGCTCGCACACGGCGCGGTGACGGTCACCGCGACCGTCACCGAGGCGCCCGGCGCCAGCGCCAGGCCGCGGAGCTGCACCGTGTTCCCGGCGACCGCGGCGCTGCCCGCCGGCGAGGACGCGGCGACGAGCGCCAGACCGACCGGCAGCGTCAGGTCCGAGGACCCGATCGTGCGCCCGCCGGAGAGGTTCGTGTAGGTGACCGCGAGGGTGCGCTGCGTCCCGGTGGGGACGGTCGCGGGCGTGGCACCGCGCTGGTCGGCGACGGCGACCGAGAACGTCGAGGGCTGGACGCGGAAGGCGCTCGACGTCGCGGAGGTGATGCCCGGAGCCGAGGCCGTCAGCGCGTAGGCGCTCGCGGGCAGGTCGACCGAGATGCCGGGGAACGTCGCCGTCCCGCTGGAGGTCGTCACCGCGGTCGTGCCGGCGAGAGTCGCGCCGCTCTGGCCGCCCGTCAGGCCGAGCGTGATCTGCGCGCCGACGCAGCGCACGCGCTGCCCGCTCGCGTCGACGATCTCCACGGCGACCGGCGGGCCCGCGGGCGTGTACGCGGTGCCGCTGATCGCCAGGCCGGGCTCGCTGTCCGCGGGCTGCGTCGAGAAGCGCAGCAGGCAGCGCGCGTTGACGACGGTGCGCAGTTCGCTCGAGCCGGACGTGAACGAGAAGTCGTTGCCGGTGCCGTTGAAGTCGTTGGACTGCTTGGCGGCGGGTGTGGGCCAGCTGTACGTCTTTGGCGAGCAGGAGCCGACGACCGAGGACGCGGGCGCGGTGAGGGTGACGGACACCGCGACCGCGGCGCCGGGGGCCAGCGCGAGGCTGCGCAGCTTCACGAGCGACCCGGTGATCGACGCCGTCCCGGACGGGATCGTGGCGGCGGTCGCCTGGAAGCCACTCGGCACCGTGAGGTTCGCCGAGCCGAGCGTCTGTGAGGAGCTCAGGTTGCGGACCGTCGCGGTGACCGTGCCGGACTGGCCGGCAGCGACCGTCGCCGGGACCGCTCCCGCGGGACCGGCGATCGTGACCGCGAACGGCTTCGTGTTGCCCGTCGCGCTCGCGAGCGGCGCCGCCAGGAGAAGCAGCAGGACCGCGAGCGCGAGCCCCGCAGCGAGGATGTGCGATCTGACCGGCTGCTGTGCCGGAGTGCTGAACCAATCCATGTCGGCTTCCCCCTTGTTGATCGCGCCGCCGGTCGCGCGATCGCCCACCCTTGCTTGAATCCGGTGCGAAGTCAACCCGACTTGGCGGGAATTTGGCATCCAGCCGTTGATCCGGCCCGATCCGCCGGGGTAGGGTCCGGCGATGAGCGCCACCGCCGAGGAGACCGTCGCCCGTTCCCCGCTGTTCCAGAGCCTGAGCACGCGCGAGCGCCGGTCGCTGGCCGAGTCGCTCACCGAGCGGCGCTTCGCGGCCGGCCATCAGATCTCCAGCGAGGAGGTCGGCGGCATCGGCTTCTTCCTGATCGCGGAAGGGACGGCGACGGTCTCGGTGGCCGGCGACGTCAAGGGGTCGCTGGGTCCCGACGACCACTTCGGCGAGATGGCGCTGATCACCGGCAAGACGCGCAGCGCGACCGTCGTGGCGGACACCGACATGCTCACCTTCGTGCTCTCGCGCTGGCACTTCAAGCCGCTCGTGATGGACCACCCCGAGATCGCCTGGGCGCTGCTCGAGCAGCTGGCGAACCGCGTGCGCGAGAACCAGGTCTGAGCTCAGCCGACGCCGACGCGCTCCGGGGGGGCGACGGCGCGGCGCAGCGCGCCGCGCAGCGTGTCGCGCATGCTGACCGCCTCGAGCAGCATCGCCACGGCGAGCGTCACCGCGACGAGCACCATCAGCGTGGTGACCGGGAAGCGCTCGCCGGCGGCGGCGAGTACGAGCAGCAGCGCGATGCAGCCCAGGCGCAGCAGCCCGAACACGGCGTGCTCGGCCCGCGTGGAAGCGAGGTGGAACGCGCCGATCACGAGCAGGAACACCGCCGCGGAGCCGGCCAGCGCCCAGCGCTCGCCGGAGAGCTCCGCCAGCGCGCCGGCGTCGTCGATCGCCATGCGCGTTCCGGCGCCGAACGCCGCCAGCGCCATCCACAGCGGAACGTGCCCGTAGGAGCTGACGAACGCGCGCAGCCCGCGCCCGGGCCGTGAGCCCGTCTCGAAGTCGAAGTAGATCCACCACATCGCCACGGCCGCGATGAAGCCGGTCGCGGCGACGGTGACCGACGCTCCGGCCCACACGTGCACGCCGGTGCCCGTGACGACGGCGACCACGGCCTCGCCGAGCACGATGATCGTGAACAGGCCGAAGCGCTCGCTCAGGTGCTCACGATCGATCGGCGCGGCGGAGACCGCGCGCCAGGCCGCCAGCGGCGTCGCGAACTCGGCGAGCAGGCCCAGGGCCCAGAGCACGTAGCGCGCCGGCGTCGGCACCGCGATCGAGGCGAGCCAGAGCGCCGCGCCGAGCCCGAACCCGACGAGGTAGGCGTCGATCGCGCCGCGTGCGTCCGGGACGTGCCGGCGCGCCCGCGCGTAGAGGACGAGCAGCAGCACCCGCACGGCGACGTAGGCGATCGCGAAGCGCGCGGACCAGTTCGCGTCGACCTCGCCGATCGCGACCCCCATCGCCGCGACCGCGAGCATCGCCACCGAGACGGTCGCGCGATACGGGACGTCGTCGGTGTCGAAGCGGTTCGCGTAGTAGGTGAAGCCCATCCAGGCCCATGCGACGGCGACGAACAGGCCGGCGAAGCGCACGAACCCGGCGAGGTCCGGATGCTCGACGAGCCCCTCCCCCAGCCGCGCGACGGCGGCCACGAAGACGAGATCGAAGAACAGCTCCAGCCAGGTCGCATGGCGGTGCCCGTCGTCGGCCCGCCGCATGCGGGGCGGGTGGCGCAGCGGCGACGGAGGCGCTGGGGCGTGCATGGGCGCGCGAGCCTACCGCCGCGTCGTGGGCGCGCGATTCCCGGAGCGCGTAGGCTGGCCGCGCGTCGCATGGAGCGCAATGAGCAGCCACCACCGGCAGGACGCCGCGGGCGGTCCGGCCACGCCGGGCGGTTCGGGCTCCGCGAGCGGGCGCTCGCGATGGCGGCGGTCGGTGCCGTCGTGCTCGTCGCCGTCGCCGCATTCGAGCTGCAGCAGGTGTCCGACGTGCGCTCGGCCACCCGCAGCGAGCGCCACTCGGCGGAGGTCATCCAGCAGGGCGAGCGCGTCCTCTCCCTCCTCGTCGACACCGAGACCGGACTGCGCGGCTACCAGCTCACCCGCGCCCCGCGGTTCCTGGCGCCGTACCGCAGCGCGCGCGCGGGAATGCCCGCGGCGACGGCACGTCTGACGGCGCTCGTGGCCGACAACGCGAGCCAGCGGCGGCGCGCCGCCGCGGTGGCCGCCGCGGTCGCCGCCTACCTGGGCGTCTACGCCCCGCGCGTGCTGCGCACGCCGTCCGCCGGCACGGCCCTGGTACTCGAGGGCAAGCGCCGGGTCGACGACGTGCGCGCCGGCCTCGCGACCTTCCTGGCCGATGAGCGGCGCCTGCAGGAGGTGCGCCGCGCGAACGCGACCGCCGTCACCGCTCGGCTCTCCGCGACGCTCGTCCTGCGCGGGCTGCTGCTCCTGACACTGCTCGCCATCCTGCTGCTGTACCTCGACAGGCGGATCGTGCGGCCCGTGCTCGCACTGCGCGACGCCGCCGACGAGGTCGCGACCGGAAGCCCGGACCTCCCCGCGCCGATCGAGGGACCGGCGGAGATCGGGGCGCTCGCGCAGTCGTTCGACGAGATGGCGCGCGCGCTGCTGTCCCAGCGCGGGGAGCTCGAGGGCTTCGCACGCTCCCAGGCGGCGATGCTCGACGGCGTCTTCGAGCGCTCCCCGCTCGCGCTCGGCTTCGTCGACCGCGAGCAGCGCTTCCTGCGGGTCAACGCGGCCCTGGCGGCGATGAACGGCGTTCCCGCCGAGGACCATGTCGGCCGCACGATCGGCGAGGTCGTCCCCGACGTCGACCCCTCGGCGCGGACCCTCATGCAGTCGGTGATCGACAGCGGCGAGCCGGTGCACGAGTTCGAGGTGCGCGGGGCGACGCCCGCCGCGCCCGGCCGCGAACGCTGGTTCCGCGGGACGTACTTCCCGGTCGAGGACGAGGCCGGCGTCGTCGCCGCCGTCGGCATCCTCGCCCAGGACGTGACGGCTGAGCGCCTGGAGCGCGAGCGCGAGGCGGCGCGCATCGCGGACGAGCGGCGGGCCGCGCAGCTGACCGCCGTGCTGGAGGGCCTCAACCGCGATCTCGCCGCGCGCTCGGGGCTTGCGGAGACGGCCGCGGCGCTCCTGCGCCACGCGCTGGCCGCGGGCGGTGCCCGCGAGGGCGTCGTCGCGCTCTACGACGACCGTCGCCGGGTCCTGCGCAGCTGGGCCTGCGTGCGCGACGACACGGACATCGCCCCGGCGTTCGCGGTCGAGCCGCCGGCCGCGCTCGTCGAGGCGGCGGCCACGGGGCAGGCGCTCGCTGCCGACGCGGACGCCGTCGCCGCGCTCCCGCTGCTGGGGACCACCGGCGTGCTCGGCGCGCTCAGCGTGCGCTGGGCGGACGGTAACGGTCCGCAGGCCGGCGCCGTCGACCTGCTGGAGCGCATGGCGGCGCGCGCCGCGCCCGTGCTCGAGCGCGCGACCGCCTACGAGCGCGAGCACCTGATCGCGCGCACCCTCCAGCAGAGCCTCCTGCCCGGCCGCCTGCCTGCGCTGAGCGGCCTCGAGTTCGCGGCGCGCTTCCGCCCGGCAGGCGACGGCACGCTCGTCGGCGGCGACGTCTACGACGTGATCGAGACCGGCGGCGGCGCGTGCATCGCCTGGGTGGGCGACGTCTGCGGCAAGGGCCCGCACGCCGCCGCGCTCGCCGGGCTGGCGCGCCAGACGATGCGCGCGGAGGCGCGGCACACGACCTCGCCGGCGGCGCTGCTGGACGCGCTCAACCGCGTGATCCTCGAGCGCGACGCCGAGACCTTCCTGACCGCCGCCGTGCTGCTGATCGAGCCGTCCGACGGCGGGCCGGGGCGCGTGACCGCGTCGGTCGCGGGCCATCCGCCGCCGCTGTGGGCGCACGCCGACGGCTCCTTCACCACGCTGCCCGCCACCTCGCCGCTGGTGGGCGTCTGGGAGGTGCCGTTCCGCGAGCAGGTCGTCGAGGCGCGCGCGGGGGACCGGCTCGTGCTCTACACCGATGGGCTGACCGAGGCCTACGCCCCCGAGGCCCCGCTCGAGTTGGCAACGCTGATCGACGCCGTGCGCGCCGGTGCACCCGGCCTCGACGGTGCCCTCGACGCCCTGATCGGCCTCACCGACCGCGGGACCGCCGTGGCGCCGCGGGACGACATCGCGCTGCTCGGGATCCGCTTCGACTGAGAGCCCGCTCGTCGTCCGCGCTGGCGCACGGACGACGAGAGGGCTAGCCTCGGTGCATGGACGATGACGCGATCCGCCTGCTGGTCACGCGCCTGTCGCGTCCGCACGCCTCCGGCGGCCAGGTGATCGGCCGTGCCGCGATCCTCGCCGAGGGCGCGGACTCCGAGGCGATCCTCGCGTGGATCGACGCGCACGACGGGCTCCCCGAGGAGCTCGCCCAGGCCTCCTCGGACACCGGTCTGCACAGCGCGCGGCTCAGCGACCGCGCACGCAGCGCGACGGCGGCCCCGCGCCGCTACGTGCTGCCGCCGGGCGCGCTGAACTGACCGGCGCCCGGAGGCGCGCCCGCGCCGAGCGCGGGACGCGCCGCCGAAACCCACGCAGAACTACGGGCCACGTGCGCTAGGCGTTCATCCGGTCGCGCCAGGCGACGAGCTCGCGCAGCGGCTCGAGGTCGTAGCCGCCCGGCTCGCCGCCGACGCCGAGGATGAAGTGGCTGACGCCCGCCTCGCGCAGCCCGTCGGCGTGGTCGAGGAGGTTGCGCATCACGCCGCGCGTGTGCTCGATCTCGGCGGGGTCGCGCCCGATCGCGGCGCAGTGCTCGGCGAGGATCTCGGACTTGGCCCTGTAGTCCTCGACGTCGCCGAAGCCGTGCCACATCTGCGCGTGCTCGGCGACGAGCCGCAGCGTCACCTTCGGCCCGCTCCCGCCGATCAGGATCGGCATCGGCCCGACGGGGGGCGGGTTGAGCTCGGCCAGGCGCGCGCGGATCCGCGGCAGGTCGTGCCGCAGCGCCCGCAGACGGTCGGGCGCGGTGCCGAACTCGTAGCCGTACTCGTCGTAGTCGCGCTCGAACCAGCCGGCGCCGATCCCGAGGATCACGCGCCCGTCCGAGATGTGATCGATCGTCGTGTGCGCGTGCGCGAGCAGCTCCGGGTTGCGGTAGGAGTTGCAGACGACGAGCGCCCCGATCTGCGCGCGCGAGGTGACCTCCGCCATCGACGCCAGGGTCGTCAGGCACTCGTGATGGGTTCCGTCCGGCTCGCCATAGAGCGGATAGAAGTGGTCCCACGTGAAGATCGTGTCGACGCCGAGCTCCTCGGCCTCCATCCACGCGTCGCGCATCTGCTGAAACGTCGTGTGCTGCGGCTGGACCTGCACTCCCACACGGATCGGCATCGGACTCCCGTCATCGTCGGACTCTCAGCGCAGGCAGTGTCCCAGAGTGCCCCGCGCCGCAGGACCTGCTCGGCGTACAGCCACTTCTGGAACGCGCCGTGACCTGCTCAGGCGCGGCGTCGGCGGCGCCGCGGCGCTCGCGCTGTCGGGGGCTGCGGCCGGAGCGCTCGGCAGCGCGGCGGAGGCGGTCGCCGCGCCGGCCCGCGCGCCCTACGCGCTCGGCTTCACGAGCATGACCGCCGAGACGCGCGTCCCAGCGCTTCCCGTCGAGGGCACGATCCCGCCCTGGGTCTCCGGGTCGCTGCTGCGCAACGGGCCCGCGCTCTTCGAGGTCGGTGAGGAGATCTTCAACCACTGGTTCGACGGTCTCGCGATGTTGCACGCCTTCTCGATCGAGCGTGGCCGCGTCGGCTACGCGAACCGGTTCCTGCGCTCCAGCGCCTACGAGGCCTGGAAGCAGCAGGGGAAGATCCTGTACTCGGAGTTCGGCACCGACCCGTGCCGCTCGGTGTTCTCCGGCGTGAGTTCGGTGCCGATCAGCGCCCCGATCCCGAACGCCAACGTGAGCCTCGAAGCGTGGGCGAACGGCTTCCGCGCCCACACCGAGGTTCCCATCCCGGTGCGCTTCGACCCTGCGACGCTCGCGACACTCGGCGTCGTGCCGGGCAGCTCGGGCCAGATGGGCACCGCACATCCGCACGGCGACCTCGTCACCCGCGAGCGATTCTCCTACGAGGTCTCGCTCGCCCCGCCGAAGACCGGCGTGCGCGTCCTCGTCGAGCGCGGCGGCAAGGTCCGCGAGCTCGCATTCCTCGAGGCGGCCGAGCCCGGATACATGCACTCGTTCGCGTTGACCCGGCGCTACGTCGTGCTCTTCCAGCAGCCGTTCATCGTCAACCCGGGCAGCTTCGTCAGCGGCCCGCCGAAGCCCATCGTCGAGCACTTCCGCTGGGCCGGTCGCACGCAGCCGGCCAAGGTCGTCGTGATCGACCGCCACAAGGGCGGCGTCGTGCGGACGATCGAGCTCGACCCGTTCTTCGTGTTCCATCACGTGAACGCTCACGAGCGCGGCGGCACGATCCTCATGGACGTCAGCGGCCACATCGACTCGCGGATCATCAACGCGCTCTACCTCAAGAACCTGCGCCGCGCCGACCAGCGGATGCCGCCGGTCAGGCTGAAGCGCCTGACGGTCGACGTCGCACGCGGGAAGGTGCGCGTCGAGCATCTGGCGGACGCGTCGATCGAGCTCCCGCGCGTGAACTACGGGCGCGTCAACCAGCACGCCTACCGGTACGCGTACGGCATCGGCCAGCGCAGCCCGAAGAGCGGGTTCGTCGACCAGCTCGTAAAGATCGACGTCGCCACCGGAGCCGCGCGGCTCTGGCGCGAGGCAGGCGCCTATCCGGGCGAGTCGGTGTTCGTGGCGCGCCCCGGCGCGATCCGCGAGGACGACGGCGTCGTGCTGTCGGTCGTCCTCGATGCCGGCCGGCACACGTCGTATCTCCTCGTTCTTGATGGCCAGACGTTCGAGGAGCGGGCGCGCGCGGCCGTGCCACACCACATCCCGTTCGGCTTCCACGGGATCTTCGCGAAGGTCTGACCGCGCCCGGCGAACCGCGCGGGCGCTCACGCGGTCGTCGGCTGCTCCTCGCCGGCCCGCGAGTCGAACTCGCGGACCACGTCGTGCATCGCGGCCTCGCGCTCCATCCGGGCGTCGCTGAGCGGGTTGAGGACCCCGCGCAGCACCGACAGCACCGTCCAGCGCCGCGGCCGGATGATCCGCGGCGCGCGGTTCTCGATCCCGGCGACGATCGCGGCGCCGGCGACGCTCGGGCCCAGGCGCTTGCGCAGGACCTTGGGCAGGGCCTCCATCAGCGTGTCGGCCAGCGGATCGGCATCGATCGCCCGGTGCACCATCTCGGTGTCGATGAACCCGAAGTACGCGACGCTCGCACTCGCCCCGTGCGGCGCGAGCTCGACGCGCAGTGCGCGCCCCAGTTGCTCAACGCCCGCCTTGCTCATGGCGTACGGGATCGCGCCGACGCCGTTGATGAACGCATAGACCGAGGCGATCACGACGACGTGCCCGCGGCGCCGGATGATCTCGGGCAGCGCCGCGTCGACCGTGCGGCACACACCCATCAGGTTCACGTCGAGAACGCGATCGAAGGTCTCCGGCGCCATCGAGGCGAACGTCGCCCCGCGTGAGGCGATCCCGGCGTTCGCGACGACGACGTCAAGGCCGCCGAAGCGCTGGACGGCCGTCGCGACGGCGCGCTGGATCGCCCCGCGATCGGTCACGTCCGCCGCGAGGCCGAGCGCCCGCGTGCTGTGGAGGTCCGCCGCGGCCCGCTGCGCGGCATCCGCGTCGAGGTCGACGATCACGACGGACGCCCCGCGGGCGATGAGACTCTGGGCGGTGGCGAAGCCGATCCCGCGGGCGGCACCGGTCACCAGGGCGACCTTGCCGTTGAGTTCGTAGCGTGGCATGGCCCCACTCTGCCATGCCGCCGGTCGCCGCGGCGGGCCGCTGGTGCGCCGGCACCGACGGGCGTACCATCGCGCCATGGAACAGGTCGCTGCACTCAACGAGGAGGCGATCGAGGCGTGGAACGGTCCGCTGTTCGACCGCTTCCTGGCGTTCCGCCCGATCGTGACGACGGGCCTGGGAAACCACGGCGAGGCGCTTCTGGCCTGGCAGCCGCCGGGCGCCGGCGACCGGGTCCTGGACATCGGCTGCGGGTTCGGCGACACCACGCAGCGCCTCGCCGGCCTCGTCGGCGAGGCGGGTTCGGCCACCGGCGTCGACGCGGCCGAGCGCTTCATCGGCCTGGCCCGCTCGGAGGCGCGCGATGCCGGCCTGGAGAATGTCGCCTACCGCGTCGGCGACGTGCAGGTGATGACGTTCGAGGAGCGGTTCGACTACGCGTTCTCGCGCATGGGGACGATGTTCTTCGCCAGCCCGGTCGCGGCGCTGCGCAACGTCCGCGCCGCGCTCGTCCCCGGCGGGCGCCTGTGCATGGTCGTGTGGCGGCGCAAGCTCGACAACGACTGGCTGCATCGCGGCGAGGTGATCGTGAACCGGTTCGTCGAGCGGCCCGAGGTCTACGACGAGCCGACCTGCGGACCGGGTCCGTTCTCGATGGCCGACGCCGACACCACCACGGAGATCCTGACCGCGGCCGGCTTCTCGCACATCACGCTGCGGCGCTGCGACATCGAGATCATGGTCGGCGCGACGCTCGACGAGGCGATCGAGGTCGTGATGTCGCTCGGCCCCGCCGGCGAGATCCTCCGCCTCCAGGGGGAGCGCGCGGCGCACCTGCTGCCCGCGATCGACACCGCCCTGCGCGAGGGCATGGGCGAGTTCGTTCGCGAGGACGGCGTCTGGGCGCCCGCGTCCACGTGGCTCGTCGCAGCGCACGCCCCCGCCGCCTGACCTGCTCACCGCACCCGCGCGAGGTCGACGACGCCGAAGCCGTAGGCCGCGTCGCGCCCCGGCGCGCCGAGGTCGTCGACCGCGGCGTCCAGGCGTGCGCGGATCGTCGCCGCGCTCGCCGACGGGTCGGCGCCCCACAGCAGCGCCGCCGCGCCCGAGACGTGCGGCGTCGCCATGCTCGTGCCCGACTCGCTGACGTAGCCGCCGCCGGCCTTCACCGAGAGGATGTCCACGCCGGGGGCCGTCAGCTCGACGTCGGCGTTCTCGTTGGAGAACGGCGCGACCGCGTCGCGCGCGTCGATCGCCCCGACCGAGATCACCTGCGGGAGGCCCGCCGGGAACTCGACCGCGCCGGTGCCGTCGTTGCCGGCCGCCGCGACGAGCAGGGAGCCACTGCGCCCGCCGCGCGCGTAGGCCGTCTTCGCCGCTTCGGCGAGCGTGCGCGAGGATGGGCCGCCGAGGCTCATCGAGATCACGCGCGCGCCGCGGTCGTGCACCCAGCGCATGCAGGCGGCGACGTCCGCGACGGTCCCGGAGCCGCCGGGGCCGCCGAGCGCGCGGCAGACGATCAGCGGGGCGTCGAACGCGACGCCCGCGACGCCGGCGCCGTTGCCGGCGATGGCGCCGATCGTCCCCGCGACGTGCGTCCCGTGGCCGTCACCGTCGGCGCAGTCGCCCTCGGCGACCGCGCCGTCGCGGGCCGCGCCGCATGCGCGCACCTTCCCGCGCAGATCCTCGTGCGCCGCGTCGACCCCGGTGTCTACGATGCCGACCGGCACGCCGCCCGTCGGCGGGAAGCCGCCGAGGCCGTGGGCGCCCCAGAAGGCCGGCGCCCCGATGCGGCGCACGCCGTAGAGCGCAGGCCAGCGCGGATCGCCCGGCACCGCCTCGAGCGCGCGGACCTCGGCGTTCGGTTCGGCCCAGGCGACCCCGCGCACGCGCGCGAGCCGCTGCGCGACCACCGCCGGGTCGCCGGCGACCCGCACCAGCCGCGCACCGGTTCCCGGCACGGTGCCGACGACCGACCGCACGCCGAGCGCCGCCAATCGCGCACGCGGCGTGCGCGGACCTGTGCGCAGGACCACGGTGCCGTCCGCGGACGCCCAGGCGGGCGCCGCCAGCAGGATGATCGCCGTCGCCGCGCAGACGCGCCGGCAGCCGGAAGGACGAGATGGCAGGTTCATGCGACCACCATGGAGGCCGCTGCCGGCGATGGCCCCGCGTGCGCGTGAACCTGCCGTCCCGCGTCGCAGGTCCGGCACAGAGCGGCGGTGGGGTGTTCGTCAGGAGGGGCGCAGCGCGAGGTCCGCCAGCGTGCGCATGTCCGGCACCGTCAGGTCCGGCCTCGCGTCGGCGGGCGGCGTCGCGCCGCCGCCCGCGCGCCCGGCGCGGCGGTCGACCCAGACGGTCGTCATGCCCAGCGCCTTCGCGGTCACGTGGTCGTGGTACAGGCTCTGCGCGACGTGCAGGATCCGCTCGCGCGGGACGCCGAGCGCCGCGAACGCCAGCTCGAAGTTCGCAGCGCTCGGCTTGTACGTGCGTGCCTGCTGGGCGGTGATGACCCGGTCGAAGCGCAGGCCGAGCCGCTGTTCGGACAGCGCGAACAGGTCGTCGTCGCAGTTCGTGATGACCGCGAGCCGAAAGCGCGTGTGCAGGCGGGCGAGCGCGTCGGCCGAGTCGGCGAACGGCGGCCAGTCGCCGACCGACGCGGAGAACGCCGCGACCTCGTCCGCCGCCGGCTCGAACCCGAGGTCCGTCCCGATCGCCGCCAGCGCCCGGCCGAGCACCTCGCGGTAGTCCAGGAAGGGCCCCGCCTCGAGCTCGGCCTCGTGGCGCGCATAGCGCTCGAGCAGCTCCTCGTCGGCGACCTCGACGCCATGCTGCTCGAGGACCGGGCGCAGCGCCGCGAGGATCCCCGACTCCCAGTCGATCAGCGTCCCGTAGGTGTCGAACGTCAGGGCGTCGAACGCATCGAAGTCGATCGCCGCCACGCCCTCACCCCTGCGCGACGATGACGACGAACGTCGCCAGGCCGAGCACGACGCCGCAGAGCGTGAAGACCCGCAGCGCCGCAGGCTCGAGGTGGTCGAAGCGCCCCTCGCGCAGCGCGGCGTCCATGCTGCGCTGGCGCATCTCGGCGTAGGCGATCATCGCGACGCCGACGAGCGCGTACCCGGCACCGACGACGATGTACGGCCAGCGGATGCCGCCGGTCAGCTCCGGGAGCAGGCGCCCGATACCGACGCCCGCGGCGATCCCGGTGAGCCCGGTGCGCCACCACGCCAGCCAGGTGCGCTCGGCGGCGAGATGCGTGCGCCGCGTCGCGTCCTCGATCCCCGGTTCCCCTGCGTTCGCGGACACGCCCCCGAGCGTACCGGCGCGCTCAGGCGCGCGCGAGGCGCTCGAGCACGACCTGCCAGGCGGGCGAGCGCGGATCGACGTGGTCGCGGTGGGCGGCGTGCGGGAGGGCGGCCAGCCGGGCGGGCCCGCCGGCCGCGTCCGCGGCCTCCACGTACTCGACGCTCTGGCGCACGGTGAGCGTGCGGTCGTCCTGCCCGTGGACGAGGAGCATCGGCGTGGGCAGGCCGGCGCGGCGCTGGGGGTTGGCGGCCGCGTAGCGTTCGGGCACCTCCTCGGGCGTGCCGCCGAGCAGCGCGTTGACGATCCCGCCCGGCGCGGTCAGCGCGCGCCCGCGCTCCAGGTTGGCGACCGGGGCCTGGGCGATCACGAGCGCGGGCACGACGCGCGGCGTCCCGGCGCCGGGCGCCCCCGCCGGCAGCTGCGGGCGCCCGGCCGCCCACAGCGCCAGCGAGCCGCCCGCGCTGTGGCCGACGAAGGCCACGCGCGCCAGGTCCAGCGGTGCCTCGACGGACGCGAGATGGTCGATGCTCGCCGCGACGTCGTCGTAGGTCCCCGGCCAGCCCCCGCCCTCGTTCCCGCCGACGCGCCGGTACTCGACGTTCCATGCCGCCCAGCCATGGCGCACGAGGTCGCGGCAGACCGGGCGCATCACGCGCTTGCCGTAGGTCATCCGCCAGGACCCGCCGTGCAGGACGACTGCGACCGGGTGCGGCCCGGCGCTCGCCGGCAGGTGGAGCTCGGCCTGTGCCCACTGGTGCGCGGCGTAGCGGTGGGCCTCGCCGGCGCGCAGGGCGTCGACGGCGATCCGGGGCAGCGACGGCGGCATCGACGCAGCCTATGGGCGTGTAACGCGGGAGGCCGCGTACGCTTCAGGGCGTGGTGCTCGCGCTCTCCACCCCGGACACCGTCTTCAACGTCGTGCTCGGCCTCGCGATGGTGATCGGCTGGGTGGCGGTGATCGCGATCTGGTGGTTCGTCTTTCGCAGGGCGCCGAAGGACGGCAGCCAGGCGCCCTACGTCGTGCCCGCTGAGGACCGCGCCGATCAGCCGCCGACCGCGGCCAGCCCCGAGTCGATTGCCGCGAGCCGCGCCTCGATCGCGCCCAGGTCCGCCGACGGCAGGTAGAAGACGGCGCGGTCGACCCCGGCCTCGGCCAGACGCGCCAGGCGCTCGGGCTTCGCGCTCGCGGCGTTGACGGTCACGCCGATCGTGCGCCCGGCCTCGGCCGCGCGGGTGCGCAGCTCGGCGATGCGCGCGAACAGCTCGTCGTCGCTGCGCTCGGGGTTGGGCATCCAGTGGTCGCCGTACTCGAGCACCCGGTCGAGGACGGTCGCGCCGTTGCCGCCGACGAGGATCGGCGGGTGGGGACGCTGGAGCGGCTTCGGCCAGCTCCAGATGCGCTCGAAGCTGACGTGCTCGCCCGCGAAGCTCGCCTCGTCCTGCGTCCAGATCGCCTGCATCGCGCGCACGCGCTCGGAGACGACGTCGAAGCGCTCGCGCGGCTCGACGCCGTGGTCGCGCAGCTCCTCGCGGTTCCAGCCGGCGCCGACGCCGAACAGGAAGCGCCCGTCGCTGATCCGGTCGAGCGTCGCCACCGCCTTGGCCGTGACGATCGGGTCGCGCTGGGCGACGAGGCAGATCCCGGTGCCGAGCAGCAGGCGCTCGGTCACCGCCGCGGCGGCCGCCAGCGCGACGAACGGGTCGAGCAGGCGCGTGTACTCGCGCGGGAGGTCGCCGCCGGGCGGGTAGGGCGTCGCGCGCGAGGCCGGGATGTGCGTGTGCTCGGGGAAGAACAGCGACTCGAAGCCCCGCTCCTCGGCGAGCCGCGCGAGCCGGGCCGGGCCCGGTGTCTCGTCCGTGGGAAAGATCGCGAGGCCGAAGTCCATCCCGGCATCCTGACGGATACCGGGATTTTGCCCGCGAACCGGTAGGATCGCACAGTGTCGAGTGGGCTGCCGCCGTTCCTCGACGCCTCACGCCCACGCCGACCACCACCTTCTCGCATGCCCGACCACGCCCAGTTCGCGATCGGCTTCGATCAGCGCGACCGCGACCGTCTCCACGACCTGTGGGACGGCATCATCGACGCCAACCGCTGGTCGGAGGGCGACCTGACGGCCGCCTTCGAGCAGGCCTGGGCGGACTGGAACGGCGCGGGCTCGGTCGCGTTCGGCGGCTGGACCGGCGCGGCGCTCGCGGCGCTGGAGTTTGCCGGCGTGCGCGGCGAGACCGTGCTGTGCCCGTCGAACACCTTCATGGCCACGCCGCTGGCGGCGCTGCACGCGGGCGCCGCGGTGCAGTTCGTCGACTGCAATCGCGAGGACCTGTGCATGTCCTTCGAGGACCTCGAGCGCAAGGTGGCGGAGCACCGCCCGAAGGCGGTCTTCCTCGTCCACGTCGGCGGCCACATCGCCTTCGACGTCGAGCGCATCGCCGCGCTCTGCCGCGCGGAGGGGATCTTCCTGATCGAGGACTGCGCCCACGCGCACGGCGCCGGCTGGAGCGGCAGACGCCCCGGAACATGGGGCGATGCGGGGGTCTACTCGTTCTACGCGACGAAGACGATCTCCACCGGCGAGGGCGGCATGCTGGTGAGCCGTCATGACGATCTGCTCGACTTCGCCCGTGCGTTCCGCAACTACGGCAAGCCAGAGCACACCGTGAACGGCCTCAACTTCCGCCTCAGCGAGTTCACCGCGGCGATCGGCCTCGTGCAGACCGAGCGCCTCGAGGAGATCGCCGCGTGGAAGCAGCGGGTCGCGCGCGAGGAGCTCGACCCGGCCCATCCCAACCGGGTGCTGCTGCCCGACGGGATGGACTCGGGCTACTACAAGTACATCGTCTTCGACGAGATCGAGCGCTCGACCGGCAAGGTCTACGACCAGCCGTGCCACCGGATCATGGGGCATCATGTCGCCCTGCCGAACACGGACTGGGTTGCGGAGAACCACTGGTGCGTGCCCCTCTACTACCGACCGCGGCTCGCCGCCGGGACGGTCGCCGAAGCAGGAGTGTCATGAGAGTCCTCGTCACCGGCGGATCCGGGTTCATCGGTTCGCACGTCGTCGACAAGCTGCGCGACGCCGGGCACACGCCGGTCATCTACGACCGCCTGCCCTCCCCCTTCCACACGAAGGGCGACGTCGACACCGTGATCGGCGAGCTCGACGACCTCGCGACGCTCGAGCGCGCGATGGACGACTGCCAGGCCGTGATGCACCTCGCCGCGGCGGCCGACGTGAACATCGTCGCCAAGGAGCCGCTGGACTCCGAGGCCTGCAACGCGCGCGGCACCGTGACGGTGCTCGAGGCGGCGCGACAGGCCGGCGTCGAGCGCGTGGTCTACGCCAGCACGATCTGGGTCTACACGGGCGAGTCGGGACAGAAGGTCGACGAGGACTCCCCGCTCGGGATGCCCAACCACCTCTACACGGCCTCGAAGCTCGCCGGCGAGATGTACTGCCGCAGCTACCACGAGCTGTACGACCTCGAGACGACGATCCTGCGCTTCGGCATCCCCTACGGCCCGCGCGCGCGGCCCGCCGCGGTGATCCCGGCATTCGTCAACAAGGCGCTCGCGGGTGAGCCGCTGACGGTCGCCGGCGGTGGCCTGCAGTCACGGCGCTTCGTGTACGTCGAGGACCTCGCCGAGGGCTGCGTCCGCGGTCTGGAGCCCGTCGCGGCGAACCGCATCTACAACCTGGTCAGCGACGAGTCGACGACGATCGTGCAGATCGCCGAGCTCGTCCAGGAACTCGTCGCGCCCGTCGACATCGAGGACGTCGGCGCGCGCACGGCCGACTACGTCGGCGTCGAGGTCAGCGGCGAGCGCGCCCGGCGCGAGCTCGACTGGACCGCCTCGACCCCGTTCCGCGAGGGCGTGCGGCGCTACGTCGCGTGGCGTCGCGACCAGGACGACCCGGCGAAGGCGGCCGCTTGGGCGCCGGTGGCGCCGCCCAAGCCCGCGCGCTCGCGCGCACTCGTGCCGCGGCTGCAGCTCGGCCTGCCGGTCCTCTTCGGCGTCGCCTCGGCCGCGATGCTCTTCGCCTACCTCGCCGCCGTGCACTCGATCGGCCTCTCGGGTGCCGAGTCGCGCACCGTCGGCGTCGTCACGTTCCTCGGCATCGGCCTCTACCTCGTGGCGCGCCTGGAGACGGGGCGCCGTGAGCACGGGACGCTCGCGGTCGCGCTGACGTTCGTGCTCGTGGCGTTCGTCGCCTTTGCGGTCATGTTGCCCTGGAGCCGCGACTGGCTTGATCTGGCAGAGCCGACCGCCGCTGTGATCGCACTCAGCGTCACCGGTGCGGGCCTCGGGATCGCGCTGGTGGCGATGGGGCTGAGCCTCACGCGCGAGCGCGCCGACTCCGCGACCAGCGCGATCGAGACCCGCGCCTAGTACCTCACGGGCGCGACCTGCAGGCCGCGCCGGCGCGCGACCTCGACGATCCGCGGCACGGCGGCGGCGGTCGCCCGCCACGACCCCACGGCGCTGTAGGCGTCGGAGTCGTGGAGCAACAGCACGTCGCCGGCCTGCAGGTCGCGGGTGACGAGCCAGGTGATCGTGCGAGGCGTGGCCCAGCCCGCCCAGTCGCGGCCCCAGCGCGACCACAGCTGCGGCCGCCACCCGCGCCGGCGCACCTGTGCCAGCGCGGGATGGGAGTAGATCCCCAGCGGCGGGCGGTGGAGGCGCAGCGTGCAGCCCGTCGCCTCGCCGATGACGTTCGCGGCGCGGTCGAGGTCGTCGGCGACCGCGCGCGGCGGCACGCGCAGCAGCACGCGATGGCGATGGCCGTGGACGGCGATCGTGTGGCCGGCGGCGGCGATCTCGGCGGCCAGCGCGCGATGCGCCGCGACCTGCTCGCCGACCAGGAAGAACGTCGCATGGACCCGTTCGTCGGCGAGGGCCTCGAGGACCGCCGGAGTGCCCTGTGGATGCGGCCCGTCATCGAAGGTCAGTGCGATCCCGGGCGCACCGCGCCGGTCGCGGTCGACGCGCAGGGCCGCCGCGACCGGCGGGACGACCGGCGCCAGCGCCGGCAGGGCCCAGGCCGCCGCGGCGCCGAGCGCCGCCGAGCCGCCGAACGCCGCGGCGCGCCTCACGCGGCGACCCCGGCGGCGGGCGCCGGCTGCTCGTCGCCGGCCAGCCCCAGCACGACCTCCGCCGCCGACGGGCGCGTGCCGTAGCTCGTGATCGGCCGGCGCGGCGCGGCCAGCGCCGCGCGCAGCGCGAACGCGAGCTGCTCGCGCGTCGTCGCCACCTGCGCCAGGCCGAAGCGCCGGTAGGCGGCGTTGTTCAGGCGGATGTGCGAGACACCCCAGCCGTAGGACACGATGCGGCAGCCGCGGATGCGGGCCTCGAACATCGTCAGGCCGGCGGTCGAGTGCACGAGGACGTCGGCGGCGGCGAGGACGTCGCCCATCCGGTCGGTGAACCCCATGATCCGCAGCCGCGGCTCGCCGGGGAAGCGCGCCGCGAGCCCGCGCTGCACGCTCTCGCTGCGCCCGCACAGCGCGAGCACGGTCGCCGCCGGGTCGCTCGCGAGCGCGGTCTGCGCTGCGCCGCCCAGGTCGCCCACCGCCCAGCCCCCGCCGGAGACGACGATCACCGGGCCCTCGAGCGGCAGGCCCAGCGCAGCGCGCGCGGCGGCCGGCGCGACGGGGCGCTCGAACGCGGGGTCGGTCAGCCCGCGCACGCAGACGACGCGCGTGCGCGGCGCGATCGCGCGGACCTCGGGCTCGGACTCCGCCTCGGTGATCAGGTGGACGTCGACGTCCGGGTGGGCCCAGTAGTGCAGCGCCGCGAGATCGGTGATCGCCGAGACGACCGGCACCGCGATCCGGCCGTGGCCGCGGAGGTACCCGAGGGTCTCGGTCACGCCGGGATAGGTCGAGACGATCACATCGGGACGCTCGCGCACGATCGCCCTCGACAGGCCGCGGGCGCCGAGCCGGTGCGTCAGCCAGCGGCAGAACGCGCGCGTCGGCGCGAACCGCGCGAGCAGGAAGTAGGACGCATCGAACAGCCAGTTCATGCGGTCGAACATGAAATCCGAGCCCGTGCCGGCCAGCAGCGTCGCCACGCGCCCCATCGCCTGCAGGCCGTCGACGACGGGCGCCTCGACCCCGGCACGCTCGGCGCGCAGGCCGTCGGCGAGCATCCGCGCAGGCAGGTCGTGCCCCTCGCCGATCGACGCGCTCAGGATGAGGATGCGTTCGGCCACCGCGGCGGATCGTAGACTCGCCGGGCCGTGCGCGACTCGCTCATCGGCCTGGTGCTCGCCGCCACGGCCTCGTCCTGCTTCAACCTGGCGATCGTCATCCAGGCCTCGGAGGCGCGCGCCGTGCCCCAGGGCCACAGCATGCGGCTGTCGCTGCTCGGCCAGCTGCTGCGCCGCCCGCGCTGGCTCGCCGGCCTGGCGCTTAGCATCTTCGCGGTGCCGCTGCAGACGGCCGCGCTGATGCTCGCGCCGATCACGCTCGTCCAGCCCGCCGACGCGTTCGGCCTCGTGGTGCTGCTGGTGGCCGGCGCGCGCATGCTCGGCGAGCCCGTGGGGCGGCGCGAGATCCTCTCGGTCGGCGCGATCTTCGTCGGTGTCCTGGGGGTCGTTCTTGCGGGCGTGGAGCACACGGACACGCACGCCCCGACCGCGACGCTGCTGCTCGTGCTCGGCCCGCTGGCGGTGCTGGCGCTCGTCCCCTACATGCTGCGCGGGCGCGCGCCGTCCTGGGCGATGGTGCTCGGCACCGGCCTGACGTTCGCGATCGGCGCCTTCGCGCTGAAGCTCATCGCCGACGCCATCGCGGGCGGCGACTGGCTGCAGGTCGTCGGCTGGGGCGCGGCGGCGGGTCTCTTCTCGATCCTCGGCGTCAACAGCGAGATGAGCGCGCTGCAGCTGCTGCCCGTGGCGCGCGTCGCGCCGGTGATCTTCGCGATCGAGCTCGTCGTGCCGGTCGCGCTCGGGCCGCTGATCGGCGGCGAGGTCTGGCCGTCGGACCCCGCGAAGCTCGCGCTGCTGCTCGGGTCGCTCGCGGTCACCGTCGCCGGTGCCGCGTCGCTGATGAGCTCGGGCCCTGTCGCGGGCGTGCTCGCCGCCGAGCACGCCAAGGACATCCCGGAGCCCCTCGCCGCCTAGAAGGGCCACTAGCCGAACGTCCCGCACTGCGCCCCAGAGGAGGTGCTCCGGGACGTTCGGTCAGCTGTTCTTGATGCCGCGGACGATGAGGAACACGCCCAGCGCGGCGGCGAGGACCGTCGCGATGGTGCGCCCGTTGCGTGAGAACCACGCGTTGACGCGCTCGACGAGTGCGACCGTCGGATCGGGGGCGACCAGCAGCCCGGCGAGCGGGACCTCGGCGAGCAGGAACATGATCGCGTTGAACCCGAGGATCTGGACGAGATCGCGCGCCGTCGAGTTGTGCGCGGCGGCGATGTCCTGCTCGTCCTCGGGCGCCGGCGGTGCTTCAGCTGATGCCGCGCGCGCCGGCGCTCGCGCAGGCGCTCGTCCTGGCGCGTGGCCAGCGCGACCGCACGCGGCGCGGCTGGGAGAGCAGGATCGCGACCGCGGCCAGCAGCGTCGGGTAGAGCGCCGCCTCGAGTGCGGGCGCGATCAGCTGCCAGTTCACCGCCGCACCGTATCGCGGTGTCTCAGGGTGCGATGGCGGCGTGCTCGCGGACCGGCGGCGACTCCGGCTCGGCGGGCGGCGGGGCCGGCGGGGCCGTGTCGTGCGCCAGCCCGCGCCCGCCCGCGCCCGGCCGCCATCCGGGGCCGGCGAACAGGTAGCCCAGGCGCTCGCGCCAACGCGCGCTGGAGCGCAGGTCCTGCCAGATGGCCGTGTACTCGTGGAAGGCCACGCGCACCGGGTTGAACGTGTCGATGTTCGTCGTCAGCCCGTAGACGACGCGCTCGTCCTCGCCGGCGAACGTCCCGAACAGCCGATCCCAGATGATCAGGACGCCGCCGTAGTTCTTGTCCAGGTACTGCTCGTTGGCGCCGTGGTGCACGCGGTGGTGGGAGGGCGTGTTGAAGACGTACTCGATCGGCCGCGGCAGCCGCCCGACGCGCTCGGTGTGCAGGCCGAACTGGTAGATCAGGCTGATCGACTGCATCGTGAAGATCATCCACGGGGCGAAGCCGAGCAGCGCCAGCGGCGCCCAGAACGGCAGCGTCGTCACGACGACGACCGGCTGGCGCAGGGCGGTCGAGAGGTTGAAGTACTGCGAGGAGTGATGGACCACGTGGCTCGCCCAGAAGACGCGGACCTCGTGGCTGACGCGGTGGTACCAGTAGAACGCGAGGTCGTCGCAGAGGAACAGCAGCGCGTAGGTCCACCAGCGGTTCGCGGGCATGCGCAGCGGCGAGAGGTGGTAGAGCCCCGCGTAGACCGCGATCACGACGAGGCCCCAGAAGGCGGCGATGACGACGTTCGCGAGGCCCATGCTGAGGCTCGTCGCGGTGTCGCGCGTGTCGTACCCCAGGAGGTCGTCGCGGTCGGGGTCCAGCCGGAAGGAGATCGTCTCGACGACGAGCAGCAGGACGAACGCGGGGATCGCGTACAGGATCAGGTCATGCACGGGGCACCGCCGGCGCGCTGTCGAGCGACCGCGAGAGCAGCACGTCGGCGCGCACCGCCGCGAGCTCGCCGTCCCCCAGGGCGATCGCCTCGACGAGGTCGCGGTGTCCGTCGACGGCGCGGACCTCGTCGGCGAACACGGCGCGCGAGGCGGGCAGCGCCGCGTCGGTCGCCGCGAGCAGGCTGTTGTAGGCCAGCTCGTAGGCGACGTTGTCGCAGGCGCGCACGAGCACCCGCCACAGCTCCTCGTAGCGCACGGCGGCGGCCTCGAGGTCATCGGCGGCGAGCGCGCTCGTGCGGGCGCGCAGCTCGACGACCGCGGCGCGCGTCGCACGCTCGGCGGCCAGGCGCGCGATGTCGATGCCGATGCAGCGCCGCGCCTCGACGACCGAGCGCAGCACCTCCGCCGCGCCGCCCTCCTCGCCGACCAGCGGGAGCTGCGCCAGCAGGTCCAGCCCGCCGGACGCGCGCCAGTCGCGCACGCGGGTCGCCCCACCGTGGTGGACCTCGACGAGCCCCGCCTGCTGCAGGCGCTTGAGCGCCTCGCGCACGGCGTGGCGGTTGACGGAGAACGTGTCGCTGAGCGTGCGCTCGGGCGGCAGGGCCGCGTGCGCAGTCAGGCGGCCCGAGAGGATCGCGGCGCGGAGATCCTCGAAGACGACCTCGGAGACGGGGCGGCGGGCGACGGGATCGAACGGCATCGCCATCGAGGGTAACTGATTGGACCAGTTGCCCGCAAGACCGTGACGATAAGGTCGCTCGCGATGCCGAGCCGCACCCAGCCGCCGCCCGCCCGCCGTGTGCGTGTGATCGCCGCCGGCGGCACGATCGGCATGCGCGGCAGCGGCGGCGCCACACCCGAGCACGATGCCGAGTCGCTCGTCGCGGCCGTCCCGGGCCTCGCTGCGCACCCCGGGATCTCCGCCACCACGGTCGTCAACCTCCCCAGCGCGCACCTCAGCCTCGAGCAGCAGCTGGCGATCTGCCGCGAGGCGCGCGACGCCGCCCGGCGCGGCATCGGCGTCGTCGTCACGCACGGCACCGACACCCTCGAGGAGACGGCGATGCTGTGCGACATCGTCAACGACGCCGAGGCGCCCGTCGTCTTCACGGGCGCGATCCGCCCCGCGAGTGCCCCGGGTGCCGACGGCCCCGCGAACCTCGTCGACGCGGTCAGCGTCGCCGCCAGCGAGGATGCCGCCGGCCTGGGCGTGCTGGTCGTCTTCGGCGGCGAGATCCACCACGCGCGCGTCGTGCGCAAGACGGACACGACGTCGCTGACGGCCTTCTCCTCGCCGCAGATGGGGCCGCTCGGCCGCGTCACGGAGGGCCACCCGACGATCTGGTCGCGCATCCCGCGCAACCCGACGCTCGACCCGCCCCAGCTGGACAAGCGCGTCTTCATCGTCCCCACGTCCTCGGGCGACGACGGGTCGCTCGCGCGCGCCGCGCTGTCGACCGAGCCCGACGGCGTGGTGATCGGCACGCTCGGCGCCGGGCACATGGCGCCGGCGCTGCTGGAGCTGTGGGCGGAGGCCGCCGAGCGCATGCCGGTCGTCGTCTACTGCCGCCCCGAGCGCGGCGTGATCCTCAACTCGACCTACGGCTACGCGGGCTCCGAGATGGACCTGCGGCTGACGAACGTCATCCCGGCCGGCTTCCTCTCGCCGCAGGCCGCGCGCATGAAGCTGCTCGCCTGTCTGGCCTCGGAGCTCTCGATCGACGAGGTCCGCTGGGCCTTCAGCCAGGACGACGGGTAGCGGCCGGATCGAGCGGCGCGTGGCGCACAGCCGCGGTGGTAGCTTGCTGGAACAGATGTACCGCGGCATGGACGTCGCGGCCGTCTCCCCGTTTTTCATCCCCTGCAGGAGGAGTCCCCGGTGCTCAAGCGCGCCATCCTCGTCGCGGCACTCGCACTCGCCGCGTTCGCCCCCAACGCCTCGGCGGTCACCGAGCTGAACATCGTCCCGCACGGCCAGGAGGCACCCGGTGTGCCGTGGGCCTCGACGCCGGGCATCCTGCCCGCCGACACGCAGGCGAAGATGTATGACCGCATCACGCCGCTCTTCCGCAACATCACGGACGCGCAGCTGATCCCCAGCGCCGACGGCTCGGGCTACTACAAGTCCGCCGCGCTGCTTCCCCAGGATGACCCGTCGTTCGTCTCCAGCCAGACCGTCAGCGGCACGTCCCCGACCGCGGGCGCCGTCAGCGCGACGATCAAGCGCGACCCCTACGGCGTGCCGCACATCTACAGCGACACCGACGCCGGCGCGATCTTCGGCGCCGGCTACGTCGTCGCCACCGACCAGTCGCTGCTCCTGTCCCAGGCGCGCTACAACGGCGTCGCAGGGCTCATCGACCTCCCGGGCGTTCCCGCGATCAACCTGATCCTCGGCCTCTACGACTACAAGCCGAGCAAGCAGGTCGTCGACCAGGCGACCGCGCTGCAGACGAAGAACATCGAGGCGCAGGGCCCCCAGGGCAAGCAGCTCCTGAACGACATCGACACCTACCTGGCGGGCATCAACACGCGCGTCGCCGAGCAGGACGCCCAGACCGGCTTCGTGACGCCGAAGTACACGCGCACGGACATCTACGCGCTGAACGCCGTCAAGTCGCAGTTCCTGGGCGAGGGCGGCGGTGCCGAGGTCGGCAACGCCGAGTTCCTCGACGGGCTGCGCAGCAAGCTCGGTGTGAAGGCCGGCGACGGCGTCTTCAAGGACCTGCAGGGCCGCAACGACCCGGAGGCCGCCGTCACCACGTCGGCCAAGAGCTTCAACGCGCAGACGAACGTCAGCGACTCGAACGCTCCGGGCGAGGTGATCCTGAAGAACAACTCGTTCAAGAACTCGTTCATCAAGCTGCCGGGCGCGAGCGCCGCCAGCGCCAGCGCCGCGAAGCCCGGCGGCTCCGGTGAGCCGCTGAAGCCCGTCTCGGCCGACCATCCCGACGGCCCGCGCCAGATCGCGAGCAACATCCTGATCGTCTCCGGCAGGCGCTCGGCGACCGGCGCGCCGCTGTTCGTCGGCGGCCCGCAGATCGGCTACAACTATCCCGGCCTGACGCTCGAGATGCAGATGAAGAGCCCGAGCATCAACGTCGAGGGCGTCTCCTCGGCGCCGTTCCCGGGCTACATGCTGATCGGCCACGGCGCCGACTACGCGTGGACGCTGACCTCGGCCGGCGCGGACATCATCGACACCTACGCGGAGACGCTCTGCGGCGGGTCGAAGACGAAGTACAGCTACAAGGGCAAGTGCCTGTCGATGACGAAGATCGACGCCGGCACGATCTCCAAGGGCGGCAAGACGGTGAAGGCGGTCTACGACACGACCGTCCACGGCCCGGTCATCGGGTACGCGACGAACCGCTCGAACGGCAAGCTCGTCGCGCTGTCCCAGCGGCGCTCGAGCTACGGCAAGGAGACCGTCGACCAGCTGTTCAACCAGCAGATGACGTTCGGGCGCGTGCACAGCGCCAAGGACTTCGTCGCCGCCGCGAAGAAGACCCCGCAGACGTTCAACTCCTTCTACGCGAGCGGAACGGAGTCGGCGATGTACACGGCGGGCCTGCTGCCCAAGCGGCCCAAGGGCGTCAACCCGACGCTGCCCGTCAGCGGCACCGGGAAGTTCGAGTGGCAGGGCTACCTGCCGACCTCGGTCCACCCGCAGGTCGTCAACCCGTCGACGGGCTACATCGTCAACTGGAACAACAAGCCGGGCAAGGACTTCCCGGCCGGTGACGACCGCTTCGGGTTCGAGAGCGGCATCCAGCGCCAGACGCTGCTGACCGGTGAGGTCACGCGCTACCCGCAGGCGACGCTCGCCAACGTCCTGGCCTCGGCGAACGCCGCGGCCACCGAGGACGTGCGCGTCGCCCGCTTCTGGCCGACGATGAAGTCGATGCTCGCCAAGGCGACCTCGCCGAACGCGCTCGCCACCAAGGAGGCCAGCATCCTCCAGCAGTGGTACAGCCAGGGCGGCAGCCGCGTCGACGCGAACCTCGACGGCAAGATCGACAGCCCCGGCGCGCCGATCATCGACGCCGCGTGGCCCGCGATCGCCAACGCCGGGCTGTGCGACCGCCTCGGCAGCTCCCTGTGCAAGCAGCTGAGCGGGCTGATCAGCCAGTTCGACACCCCGCCCGGCGGGCAGTACGGCGGCTGGCACCAGTACATGTGGAAGGACTTCCGGAGCACCCTCGGCCTGAAGGTCACCGGCAGGTTCTCGACGAGCTACTGCGGCAAGGGCAACGCGAAGGCCTGCGCCACGAAGCTCTGGGCGGCGCTCAGCGACGCGGGCAGGAAGCTCGCGCAGAAGCAGGGCACCGACCCGACGACGTGGAGCGAGCCGACGACGATGGTCGGGTTCTCCCCGCTGCCGCTGTACACGATGCAGTACACGAACAAGCCCAGCGGGATCCATCAGGTCATGACGTTCAAGTAGTGACGTCGCCAATCTCGTCCCCCGGCCCTGCCGGGGGTCGAGTTGTGCGAAACCCGTTCTGAGGACCCGGCGTAGCCGGGACCGAGGTGGCGACGTCACTCTTCTGAGAACCCCGGCCGGCGTCACCCGGACGCCGGCCGGTGTCGCTCGATGACGTCGTCCCGCCGTGACCCTGAACCGTGAACCGCAGATGGATGCAGCTACGCCGCAGCCGGCACGAACCGCCGCCGCAGCCGCGCACCCAGGACGCCGAGCGCCGTCGAGATCAGGGCGATCACGAGGATCAGGACGCTCGCGGGGTGCGGGAGCGCCGCCTCCGAGGGGCCGCCGATCAGCTGCCAGACGACGAGGATCGAGCCGGAGAAGAGGACCCCCCCGAAGAGCCCGCGCAGCGCGCCGCCGCGCAGCGTGTCGTGCTCCATGCCCGAGCCGATCCCGCCGAGGATCATCACCGTCGTGTAGATGAGGTAGCCGCCCTTCGTGCTGCTGAGCAGCCAGCCGCCGATCGCGCCCGTCAGCACCGGCCCGGCGATCGGGATCAGGAGTTGCAGCGCGAGCGGCCGGTCAGCCAGGAGGTGTGGAGGCCACATGCGCCGACACTACCCCGCTCCGGGGGCTTCCGTGGTACGGATTCCCTCATGCACCACGGTGGATTGGACGAGGCGCGGGGACAGGTGGTCGCTCGCCGCATGAAGACCGTGCCGCCGATCCTCCTCGGGCTGATCCTCGTCACCGCCCTCTTCCCCGCCGCGCTCGTGATCGCCGTCGTCGTCGACCTCTGCCGCCGGGTGGTGCGCCGCAGGCCGTGGATGGCGGTGCGGCTGCTCTGCTTCCTGTGGGTCTACCTCGCGGCGGAGACGGCCGGGCTGCTCGCGCTGCTCGGCATCTGGCTTGCCTCGGGCTGCGGCGCGCGCCGTGCATGGCTCGCCGAGCGCACGTGGCGCTTCCAGCAGGTCTGGGCCGGGGCGCTGTTCGCCGCCGCGCGGGCGCTCTTCGGCCTGCGGATCGAGGTCACGGGGGACGACGTCGTACGACCCGGGCCCGTGATCGTGCTGATCCGCCACGCGAGCATCGTCGACAACCTGCTCCCCTCGGTCCTCGTCGCGCGGGCGCACCGCCTGCACCTGCGCTACGTCCTCAAGCGCGACCTCCTCTCGGACCCGTGCCTGGACGTCGCCGGCCGCCGGCTGCCGAACTACTTCGTGCGGCGCGGGACCGGCGAGGAGGTCGAGCGGCGCAACATCCGCCGGCTCGCCGAGGGCCTGGGGGCGCAGGACGGGGTCCTGCTCTATCCGGAGGGCACGCGCTTCACGCCCGAGCGCCGCCGCAAGGCGATCGAGCGCCTGCAGGAGAGCGACCCGGCGCTCGCCGCGCGCGCGCAGGGGATCGACCACCTGCTGGCGCCGCGCGTCGGCGGCTTCCTCGCGGTGCTCGACGGCGCTCCCAGGGCCGACGTCGTCGTGCTGGCGCACCAGGGCTTCGACGGGCTGCGCCTGATCAGCGACATCTGGGGCGGCGCGATCGTCGGCCGCACGATCCGCGTGCGGTTCACGCGCACGCCGCGCGCGGCGATCCCCGAGGATCGTGCGGGCCGCGTCGCCTGGCTGTTCGACGCGTGGGCCGACGCGGACGCGTGGGTCGGCGAGCAGATCGCGGGTGCCCCGGCCGCCGTCCCCCTCCCGGCATGAGCAACGCGTCGATCCTGCTGCTGAACCTCGGCGTCGTCGTCCTTCTGACGACGGTGCTCTGGGCCGTCAGCGTCGCCCTGAAGGACACGTCGATCGTCGACATCTTCTGGGGCTCGGGGTTCGTCGTGATCGCCTGGGTGACCTATGCGGTCGCCGACGGCGCGCCGTCCCGCAAGCTGCTGCTCGCCGGCCTGACGACGCTCTGGGGCCTGCGGCTGACGATCCACCTCGCGCGGCGCAACCTGGGCAAGGGCGAGGACTTCCGCTACGCCGCGATGCGCCGGCGCCACGGCGACCGCTGGCCGCTGCGCAGCCTCTGGGCGGTCTTCTGGGGGCAGGGCATCCTCATGTGGATCGTCTCGCTCCCGGTCCAGGCCGGCCAGTTCGATCCCACCCCCGCGCACCTGACGTGGTTCGACGGCCTCGGCGTCGCGATCTTCGCCGTCGGGTTCTTCTTCGAGACGGTCGGCGACCTGCAGCTCGAGCGCTTCAAGGCCGACCCCGCGAACAAGGGCCAGGTGATGGACCGCGGCCTGTGGCGCTACACGCGCCACCCGAACTACTTCGGCGACTTCGCGGTCTGGTGGGGTCTCTACGACATCGCGCTCGCAACCGGCAGCGCATGGTGGACCGTCATCGGCCCGCTCGTCATGAGCGTGCTGCTGATCCGCGTCAGCGGCGCCGGCCTGCTGGAGAAGTCGATCGGCAGGCGGCGGCCGGGGTACGACGAGTACGTCAGGCGCACGAGCGGGTTCCTGCCGCTGCCGCCGAGGCGGTGACCCCGTGGTTTCGCACAACTCGACCCGGCGTTGCCGGGATCGAGTTGGCGACGTCACATACTCTGCGCCCATGACGAGCTTCGAGACGGTGCGGGTCGCCGCGATCCAGGCGACGCCGGTGATCCTCGACGCGGAGGCGACCATCGAGAAGGCCGAGCGCCTGCTGCACGAGGCCGCCGACGCGGGTGCACGCCTCGCCGCCCTGCCGGAGTGCTTCGTCTCCCTCTACCCGTCCGGCTCGTGGGCCGGCGCGACGAACCCCTGGGCCGGCGCGCAGGACGCGCTCTGGGAGCGCCTGTGGGCCAGCAGCGTCGACGTGCCCGGGCCGCTGATCGACCGCCTCGTCGCCGTCTGCCGCGAGCGCGACCTGCACTGCGCCCTCGGGGTCAACGAGCGCGAGTCCGCCCGGCCCGGGACGCTGTGGAACACGCTCGTCCACCTGGGCCCGACCGGGCTGCTCGGCAAGCACCGCAAGCTCATGCCGACGGTCCACGAGCGCCTCTTCCACGCGATCGGTGCCGGCGACGACCTCGGCGTGATCGACACGCCGGTGGCGCGCATCGGCGGCCTGATCTGCTGGGAGAACTTCATGCCGCTCGCACGTTATGCCGTCTACCGCGGCGGCCCGCAGATCTACCTCGCCCCGACCGCCGACGACTCCGAGCGCTGGCTGAACTCGATGCGCCACATCGCCTACGAGTCCGGCGCATTCGTCGTCTCGGTCCCGCAGTACATTCCGGCCGCCGCGTTCCCCGCCGACTTCCCGCTGGCGCTCCCGGACGGCAAGGAGGTCTTCGGCGACGGCGGCGCGGCGATCATCGAGCCGGCCGGAGGCACCGTCGTCGCAGGGCCGCTCTACGGCGAGGAGGGCATGGTCCTGTGGGACTGCGACCTGTCGGCCGCGCTGACGGCCAAGCGCACCTTCGACGTGACCGGGCACTACGGCCGCGAGGACGTGCTCATCCCGCTGCTGGGCGGCGCGCCCTACTCGTAGAGCGCCAGCGCGGCGAGGATCACGTACGTCCCCGTCAGCGCCCAGCCCTCGAACGCCGCGGCCTCGCCGTCGCCGGTGATCTGCCAGACGGCGAGCGAGGTGAGCAGCAGCGCCCCGATGTAGACGGGCTGGATCGCGAAGGTCAGGTGCGTCGTGAAGAGCTGGGAGATCAGCACGAGCGCCGGGAACAGGAACGCGGCGATCTGCGCGACGGAGTTCTTGACGACGGAGATCGCGAGGTCGCTCTTGCCCCCGCGCGCCAGCACGAACGCCGTGACGTTCTCGACCGCGTTGCCCGCGATCGCGACGATCACGAGCCCGGCGAACGCCTGGCTGACGCCGAGCTGGTCGATCGCCGGGCCGAGCGCGTCGATGAACCATTCCGAGACGAGCGCCGCGGCGACGCCCGCGACCCCGAGCAGCACGAGCGTGAACGCGAGCGGGACGCCGGCGTGGCCCGCGCCCTCGGCGGCCGCGGGCGCCTCGCCCGAGCGCGCGAACGGCACGACCCACGCGGCATAGACGAGCAGCAGCACGATCGCCGCGATCACGGAGATCGACTGGATGTGGGTGCTCGCGTGGTCGTCGGAGGCGAGCGAGATGCCGACGATCACGATGATGAAGCTCGTCACGAGCAGCAGCGTCGAGGTGTCCTTCGGCAGGCGCCTGGCGAAGCGCATGCAGCCGTCCTGCTCGCGCCGCGCGCCGAGCACGATCGTCAGCCCCAGCACGAGCAGGGCGTTCGCGAAGATCGAGCCGAGGATCGACGTCTGGGCGACGACGATCTCCCCCTTCTGCAGGGCGAAGATGACGACGAAGAGCTCCGGCAGGTTCCCGAGCGTCGATTGCAGCAGACCCGTGACGCCCGGCGAGAGCCGCGTCCCGAGTTCCTCGGTGCCGAACGAGACGAGCCAGGCCACGCCGGCGAGCGCGAGGGCGGCGACGGCGAACGTCGCCACGTCGCCGAGGCCGGCGTAGTGGGCGGCGCCGGCGGCGACGACGAGCACGGCCACGACGAGCATCAGGACCCGCTGGCGCGGGGTGAGGGCGGACATGCGCGCAGGCTACGCAACGCGTCCAGAGACCGTAGATCCCCCTGATTGCCGCAGCTCGGGTCTCGGGTAGCGTGCCGCTCTCATGAGCCACCTCGAGGAAGTCCAGGTCGCCGCCCTGCCGCCGGAGCGCTTCGAGGAGGTGCTCGAGGCTCCGCAGTGGCAGATGCTCGACGAGGCCAACCGCGTGGCGCGCGACATCTTCCGGGGGCGCACCATCTGGAACGTGAACTCGACGGCCGTCGGCGGCGGGGTCGCCGAGATGCTGCAGTCGCTGCTGGCGTACGCGCGCGGCGCGGGCGTCGACACCCGCTGGCTCGTGATCGAGGGCGAGCCGGACTTCTTCGCGCTCACCAAGCGCCTGCACCACCACCTGCACGGCAGCAAAGGCGACGGCGGTCCGCTCGGCGCGGCCGAGCACGAGCTCTACGATCGTGTGACGAACGCCAACGCCGCGGCGATGCGCGACGTCCTGCGCCCCGGCGACATCGTGCTGCTGCACGACCCGCAGACGGCGGGTATGGCCGCGAGCCTGAAGGACACCGGCGGGCACCTGCTGTGGCGCTCGCACATCGGGCTCGACACGCCCAACGACGCCGTGCGCGACGCATGGGACTTCCTGCTCCCGTACGTGACGCAGGCCGAGGCGTTCATCTTCACCCGTCGCGCCTACGTGCCGCCACAGCTCGCGGGCGCCGACGTCTCGATCATCCCGCCGTCGATCGACGTGTTCGCGCAGAAGAACCAGGAGATGACCGACGCGCAGGTCCGCTCGATCCTGATGACCTCACGGATCCTCGAGGGCACACCGCCGGGCGAGCCGACCTACGTGCATCACGACGGGCGCAGCGATCATGTCCGTCGTCATGCCGTGATGGACGAGGACGTGCGCCTGACGGCCGACGATCCGCTCGTCGTCCAGGTCTCGCGCTGGGACCCGCTGAAGGACCCGATCGGCGTCATGCGGGGCTTCGCAGAGCACATCGCGCCCGCCGCGCCCGCGGCCCGGCTGCTGCTCGCCGGCCCGTCCCCCGAGGGCGTCACGGACGACCCGGAGGGCGCACTCGTGCTCGAGCAGGTCCGTGCCGAACGGCTCGCGCTTCCCGCTGAGGTGCGCGCGCGGGTACATCTCGCGAGCCTGCCGATGACCGATCGCAGCGAGAACGCCGCGATCGTCAACGCCGTTCAGCGCCACGCGACGGTGGTCGTGCAGAAGAGCCTTGCCGAGGGCTTCGGACTGACCGTCGCCGAGGCGATGTGGAAGCGCCGCGCCGTCGTCGCCCCGCGGCTGGGCGGCATCGAGGACCAGATCCAGGACGGCGTCAACGGCGTCCTGCTCGACGACGCGACCGACCTCGCCGCCTTCGGCGCCGCGGTCGTCGGCCTGCTCGAGGACCCCCGCCGCGCCGCGCTGATCGGTGATGCGGCGCACGAGCGCGTGCGCTCGCAGTTCCTCGGCAGCCGGCACCTGATCCAGTACCTCGCGCTGTTCGGCCGCCTGGTGCGCGGCGACGGGCACCGTCCCCCACGCTGACGGCAGGTGACGCGGCACCGGCGTCGAACGCCGGTTGACGGATGACCAGTCTCCCCGTCCAGCCGCCTCCGGGGTCCCCGCCCCGCACGCCCTTCGACGAGTTCCCCTCGACGCGCTCGGTTCTGCGCGTCGTCGCCGTCGTGCTCGCGGTGCTCGTCGTCGTCGCGATCGTCCGGCTGCTGTGGCAGCCGCTGAGCTGGATCGTGATCGCGTCGTTCCTCGCGGTCGCGCTCTCCGGCCCCGTGAACCTCCTGCACCGCCACATGCGCCGGGGCCTGGCGGTCGCCGTCGTCTACCTGTCGCTGCTGCTGATCCCGATCGGCGTCGCGGCGGCGATCCTGCCGCCGCTGGTCTCGCAGGGGGTGGACTTCGTCAACAACCTGCCCAAGTACTCCCAGGACCTGCGCAACGAGGTCCAGAAGAACCCCAAGCTCGAGAAGCTCAACAAGAAGTTCGGGATCACCGACCAGCTCAGCAAGCTCGCCGCCAACGCCCCGAGCAGGATCGGCGAGGCTGCGACCGTCGTGCGCGACCTGGGCGGCGCGATCGTGAGCTCGATCTTCGCGGGTCTGACGATCTTCGTCCTGAGCATCTTCATGGTCGCGCGCGGCCGAGACTGGATCGAGGGGCTGCTGCGATTGCGCGGCGGCCGCCAGGCCGACGCCGCCGCGGTCGCGCTCGAGCGGATCGGCAACGCGGTGGGCAACTACATCGCCGGCGCCGCCGTGCAGGCGACGCTCGCCGCCGTCACCGCCTTCATCGTGCTCACCGCGCTCGGCGTGCCGTTCGCCGGCGCGCTGGCGGTGCTCGTGGGGCTCTTCGACCTGCTGCCGCTCGTCGGCGCGACGATCGCCGCCGTGTTCGTCGGCATCGTGACGGTCTTCAACGACTTCCCGGCGGCCACGATCATCTGGGCGATCTTCGCGATCGCCTACCAGCAGTTCGAGAACTACGTGATCCAGCCGCAGATCCAGAAGCGCGCCGTCGAGCTGGAGCCGTTCATCGTGCTCGTCTCGGTGCTCTTCGGCGCCGAGCTGTTCGGGGTGATCGGCGCGATCCTGGCGATCCCGTTCGCCGCCTCGGTGCAGATCGCGGTGCAGGAGTGGTGGCGCTTTCGCTCCGCCGAGGACCTCGTCGTCGTGCACGAGGCGCGCCACGAGCACCCGCCCGATCCACCGCCGGGCGAGCCGGACGCCGCGCCCGCCTGAGCAACGCCGTTCAGCTCGGCAGGACGCGGACCTTCGCCGTCATGCCGGGATGGATCAGGCACTCGTAGAGAAACGTCCCGGGCTTCGTGAACCGCACGACCTGGTGGTCGTCGTAGGGCGTCAGCGGATCGTTGTCGAACGCGCCGGTGTTCAGGAAGCCGTTGCCGTGGTTCCTGCCGTCGTAGGCCGGGAAGGCGTTCTCGGGATCCGAGGGCAGGAACAGCTCGGGGTTCAGGACGAAGACCTTCGTGCCGTCGGCGTCACGGCGGCGCTGGATGATCTGGTCGGAGATGCGCCGGCGGTAGGCGGCGGGGCCGAAGGCGACGTTGTGGCTCTCCTTGACGGCGCGCAGGACGAAGTCGATCGAGCCGCCCTGACGGACCGTTGCGACCGCGGGGAAGAAGCGCAGCAGGGAGACGTCGCCCTCCTCCCAGCCCGCGTAGACCGTGTGCTTCGGCGGCTTGATCTTCAGGATCCGTTGCACGGTCGCGAACGTCCTCCTCGCGTAGGCGCGCTGGTCGGCCTGCGTCGGACCGCGCTCGAGCGGCGCGCCCCGGCCGATGACGTTCACCGTCATGTGCATCGTCGGGTGGACGATGCACAGCACGAGGAACGTCCCGGGCCTGACGAACTTCACGGTGTAGGGCTTCGTGTGCCCGTCGGCGGCCGGCAGGCCGGAATTGCGCGGCTGCGTCCCGTCGTAGGGCGCCGCGCCGTCGCGCAGGGCGCCGTCCAGGGGGACGTACTGCTCCGGGGTGCCGTTGAACCAGAACGGCTTGCCGGCGGCGTCGGTGAAGCCGGCGAACGGCCGGTCGAAGTCCACCCACCCGAACAGCGGCCGCACGCCGGTCGTCGTCGGGATCGTGACCATGTGGTAGCGGCCGGTGAAGACCCAGCGGATCGAGTCGCCGGTGTGGACCTCGATCCGGTTGGGGAAGTACCCGGTGATCTCGATCGCGCTCTGCGGCCCGAGCTGTCTGGCGAGCGCCGGCGGCGGCCCGGCGTAGACGGTGTGCGTCGCCGCGAGGGCCGGTGCGCCGGACACGCACAGCGCGAGGGCGGCGAGCAGCGCCGTGAGGACCGGGATGCGCATGGCGCGCGGACGCTACCGCACGGGGCCCGGAACGAGCGGCGCTTGCGCGCCGTGAGAGCATGCGGCCCATGCGCATCGGAATCCTCACCGGCGGGGGCGACTGCCCCGGCCTCAACGCCGTCATCAGGGCGGTCGTCCGCAAGGGCGTGAAGGCCCACGGCCACGAGTTCGTCGGCTTCCGCTACGGCTGGGCGGGCGTCGTCGAGGCCAACACCGTGCCGCTGACGATCGACGCGACGTCCGGGCTGCTGCCGCGGGGCGGCACGATCCTCGGCACCTCGCGGACGAACCCCTACAAGGACGGCGGCGACGGCACGGCCGTCGTGCGGGCGTCGATGGAGCAGCTCGGCCTCGACGCGCTGATCCCGATCGGCGGTGAGGACACGCTCGGCGTCGCCGGGCGGCTGGCGGCCGACGGCGTCACGGTCGTCGGCGTCCCGAAGACGATCGACAACGACCTCTCGGGCACCGACTACACGTTCGGCTTCGACACGGCCGTGCAGGTCGCCACCGACGCGATCGACCGCCTGCACACGACGGCCGAGTCGCACAACCGCGTGCTCGTCGTCGAGGTCATGGGCCGCCACGCCGGCTGGATCGCCTGCCACTCGGGCATGGCCGGCGGAGCCGACGCGATCCTCGTCCCCGAGCGGCCCTTCGAGCTCGACGACGTCTGCGCGCACCTGCGGGCGCGGCACGCGCGCGGGCGCTCGTTCTCGATCGTCGTGGCGAGCGAGGGCGCGATGCCCAAGGAGGGCTCGATCTCCACGCACGCCGCCGAGGTCGACGAGTTCGGGCACGCCCGGCTCGGCGGGATCGCGGCATGGCTGGAGCAGGAGATCGAGGCCCGGACCGGGTATGAGACACGCATGGTGGTGCTCGGGCATGTCCAGCGCGGCGGGACGCCGACGGCGTTCGACCGGGTGCTGGCCACGCGCTACGGCGTCGAGGCCGTCGATGCGGTCAGCCGCGGCGAGAGCGGGACGATGGTCGCCCTGCGGGGGACCGACGTGATCACGGTGCCGCTCGCCGAGGCGCTCGCCGAGCCCAAGCTGCTGGATCCCGAGCTCTACGCGACCGCCGAGGTGTTCTTTGGCTAGCTCGCCGAGGGCGCGCGGCCGCTGCGCCGCCGCGCTCACCCTGCTCCTGCTCGCCACCGCGCTGCTGGGCGGCTGCGGCGGCGGCGACACGAAGGCCAGCAACGCCTACGTCGACCAGGTCAACAAGGTCCAGTCGGAGTTCGCGGCGACCTTCGAGCGCCTGTCGGGTCAGATCACCGCCACGAGCACCATCGCACAGGACCGCGCGACGCTCGAGAGCTTCAAGCGCGCGATCGAGGCGACGGTCACCGACCTGCGGGCGATCAGGCCGCCGGACAAGGTCAAGGACCTCCACGCCCAGCTGGCCACGACGATCGCGAGCTACGGCACGGCGATCGCGGCCGCCGAGAAGGGCCTCACGCACGCGGACGCCGCGACGCGCGCGAAGGCCTCGGCGAAGCTCTCCCAGGAGACCTCGACGACGAGCGCGGACTTCAGCCGGGTGATCGACGAGATCAACCGGAAGCTGCGCCAATAGCCGCGAACAGCCGGTCGAGCGCCCGCTCGAGCTCGTCGAGCCGGCGCTGCGTGCGGTCAGCGCGCTGGCTGACCTCGGCCGCAGCGTCGAGCAACCGCGCCGGGGCGGTCGGGTCACGCGGCGGCGGGCCCGGCACGAGCGGGCTCTCAGGGGCCATCGCCGCGCGATGCTATTCGGGCCGTCGGACTACGCTGTGGCGGATGTCGCCCTTCTGGATCTGGACGCAGGCAGCGATCGTCATCGTCGTGCTGATCGGCATGGTCGTCGCGGTCGTCAAGCTCGTGTGACCGCCCGGGTGCGCGCGCCGGGCGGGAGATAGAGTCCGGGGCATGTTCGGTTCGATCGTCGTCGGCACGGATGGGTCCGAGACGGCGGACGAGGCGGTCCGCCAGGCCATCGAGCTGGCGGCCAGCGTCGGTGCGAGGCTGCAGCTCGTGAGCGCCTACGAGCCGGTCCCGCCGACCCGCCTGCGCAACGAGGCCCAGCAGGCGCCACCGGACGTGCAGTGGTCGATCAACCCGCGCGAGGACGTCGAGGCGACGCTCAGCTCGGCGGCGGAACTGGCCGCCGAGGCCGGCGTCGCCGTCGCCACGCATTACCGCCAGGGCGACCCGGCGGACGCGATCCTCGACGTGGCCGAGGAGACCTCGGCCGACCTGATCGTCGTCGGCAACAAGGGGATGACGGGCGCCAAGCGCTTCCTCCTGGGCTCGGTGCCGAACAAGGTCAGCCACCACGCCCCGTGCTCGGTGCTGATCATCCGCACCACCTGACGCACGCCCGTCCCAGCGGCGACGCGGACGGCGGGTGCGCGCTACAGGGGCCAGGCGGGGCTCGAGACCGAGCCGGGCATCGCTTTCTCCCAGAGGTCGCCCAAGCGCTTCAGATCCCGCTCGCTCAGGCGGTCGAGCAGCAGCCCCCGCACGACCGTGTGATGGGTGACCTGTGCGGCGCGAAGGCGGGCGAGACCCTGCGGCGTCAGTCCGATGAGCAGGCTGCGTCCGTCAGCCGGGTTGGCGCTGCGCTGGACCAGACCCGTCTTCGCGAGTCGGTCGACCGATCTCGAGACGCCACTCGGGCTGAGGTTCCGGCGCTCGCCGAGATCCCCGATCGTGAGCGTGCCGCCGGGCGCGCTGACGAGTGTGATCAGCACCCCGTACGCATCGACGCCGAAGCCGTGGTCGGCCAGCAGCGCGCGCTCCAGCTCTCGAATGATCGTCGCGTGCACGCGCAGCATGCCGCGCCACGCGCCGAATTCGCCGGCCGTGAACGGGTCGGGCTCCGGCGCGCCGTCGAGCTCGAGCACGACATCGGGCTCGGCTCCATACCTGTCTGACATCCGCCGCGCTCGTCTCAGCCCGGCACGGCGCCGGCCTTGGCGCGCCGGAAGACCTCGGCGAGCTCCTTCATGTCTCCCGGCTTGCCCTCGAGCTTGAATGAGCCCCCGCGGGCGGTGATCTGCATGACGCCCGTCAGGCCCATGCGCTTCACCTCGAGCGAGTCCACCTCCGCCAGCGGGACGACGCTCAGCACGTCGGTGATCTCCTTGATCGCGCCCATCGCGCTGACCTTGACCTTCATCGTCACGAGGCTGGTCGGTGTGACCGCGACGGCGCCCGGGTTGCCGATCTCGATCCCGGCGGCGTCCGCGCCCTTGCGCTCCTTGCCCGTCCAACGGGCCCCGATCTCACCGACGATGACCCCGCCGCCGGACGCTGCCGTCGAGGCCCCGCGGGGCTTGCCCCAGGCCGCACCGAGAATCTCCTCATCCAGCTTCCCTCTTGCGGCGGCGATGATCTGCTCCTCGTGCTTCGACACGTGGCCTCCTGATGGTTGGCGTCCGAGGGCGAGTATCTCCGAGCTGGACCGCTGAGTTCAACGCGTGCTCGTCGCCTGCGGGAGCCGGGTCGGGTTGTGCGAGAGCGTTCTCCCGGCGCCCTCAGGGCCGCCGAGGGATCAGCGCGAAGCAGCGCCGCCCGTGGCCCCGCCCGTCGCCGGCAGCGGCGCCGTCGCTGCGGCCGCGTCGACCAGGCCCCAGCCGTAGCTCTCGTCGTAGCCCTTGCGGCCGAGGTCGCGGGCCGTCGTCTCGAGGCGGCGCTCGATCGCGGCCGGCGTCGGATCGGGGCCCGCGGTGCCCGTGGCAATCACGAGCGCCGCGGTCGCCGCGACGTGCGGGACGGCCATCGAGGTCCCCTCGTAGCTTCCCGGGATCCCGAAGCGCGTCGGCGCCTTGCCGAGCAGCGTGACCTGGAAGATGTTGCGGCCCGGCTTGCCGTCCGGCTGGCAGTTCGGGTCCCCGTCGAGCGGGGCGTCCGCACCGCCGCCGGGAGCCACGATGCCCAGGCCGCTGCCGCCGTTCGAGAACTCCGCCAGGCAGCCGTGCTCGGTCGTGGCGCCGACCGACAGCACGGAGCTCGCCCGCGCCGGGTAGGCGACGCGCGCGCGGCCCTCGTTGCCGGAGGCCGCGACGACGAGCACGCCGTGGCTGCGCGCGTAGCGCAGCGCGTCCAGCAGCTGTGGGATGTCGCCGGCGGTGACGTTCTGGTCGAACTCGAGACTGAGGTTGATGATCTTCGCGCCGCGGCGCGTCGCGTAGCGCACGCCGGCGGCGATGTCGGTCGCATTGCCCTCGCCGGCGCTGTCGAGCACGCGCACCGGCATCAGCCGCGCGCCGTAGGCCAGCCCCGTGAGGCCGACCTTGTTGTTCGTCGCCTCGGCGAGCGTGCCGGCGACATGGGTGCCGTGGCCGTTGCGGTCGAACGGGTAGGGGTCGCGGTCGACGAAGTCGTAGCCGCGCACGAACTGGCCGGGCTGGAAGTCCGGGGACATCGCGTAGGGCGGGCGCTGCGCGTAGGCGATCCCGGTGTCGAGGACGGCGATGACGACGCCCTTGGCACCGGGCACGCCCGCGTTGATCGCGTTCTGCCACGCCTGCGGCGCACCGACGCCGAACGGCCCGCCGAAGTCCCACTGGACGCTCTGCCAGCCCCCCACGCCGCCGCGACCCTCGTCGTTGGGGATGAACCCGGGCGTCTGCTCCGTGACGCCGGCCGCGTGGGCCATGACGTTGGGGACGGCGTAGGCGACGTCAGGGCGCGAGCGCAGGCCGCGCAGCGCGGCCCGCACGTCGCGCACCTTGAGCACGGTGGGCCGGTCGCCTGCGACCTGCGCCGTCTGCGCCGTGGAGCCCGCATCGAACTTGACGACCACCTGGCCCGGGACGGCGTCCAGGGCGCTCGCGGCGCCGGGCAGCGCAGCCGCGAGCAGGGCGGCGCCGAGAAGCGCGGCGAGAAGGTGGCGTGTGCGCTGAAGCATGAAGGTGTTTCATCGGCACGCACAGGGTGCGACCTGACCAACTCTCAGAACACCGGACGAACGCGGAAGTTCCGTGTGATCAGCCATGATGGCAGCACGATGGAGCTCGTGACACAGGGCGACGACGAGCGCTGGATGCGGGAGGCCCTCGAGGAGGCCCGTGCGGCCGAGGCCCACGGGGACGTCCCGATCGGCGCCGTCGTGGTGCATCGCGACCACGTGATCGGCCGCGGCCACAACGAGCGCGAGGAGCGCTCCGACCCCACCGCGCACGCCGAGGTGACCGCCCTGCGCGCCGCTGCGGCGGCACTCGGCTCGTGGCGCGTGCTGGACAGCACGCTCTACGTGACGCTCGAGCCCTGCGCGATGTGCGCCGGGGCGATCGTCCTCTCGCGGATCCCGCGCGTCGTCTACGGGGCGCCCGACCCGAAGGCGGGCGCCGCCGGCAGCGTGCTCGACGTGCTGGCCGACACGCGGCTGAACCACCGCCCGATCGTCGACGCGGGCGTGCTGGCCGACGAGTGCGGTGCGATCCTGCGCGAGTTCTTCACCGCCAGGCGCTGAGCGCGGTCCACGCCGCCGGCTGGCGTAGAACTCCGGCATGGCCCGCATCCCGTACGCCGACCCCGCGACGCTGTCCGAGCCCACCCGCCGCGCGCTCGACGCCGTGCCGCCGCTGAACGTCTTCCGGCTGCTCGCGGTCGCCGACGCGGCGTTCCCGGCGTTCCTGCGTTTCACCGGCGGGCTCTGGAACGACGCGGAGCTCTCGCCCCGGCGGCGCGAGCTCGTGATCCTGCACGTGGCGCGCCTGACGGGCGCCGAGTACGAGTGGCACCAGCACGTCGCCGTCGCACAGCTCTGCGAGATCAGCGCGGAGGAGATCGCCGCGATCCGCGCCGGCCGGGTCGACGGCGAGCCGTTCGGCGCCGACGACCGGGTGCTGTTCGCCCTCACCGAGGTCGTCGTGCGCCGCGAGCGCGCCGGCGACGAGCTGCTGGCCGCCGCGCGCCGCGTGCTCACCGATCGCGAGCTCGTCGAGGCGCATCTCGTCGTCGCGATGTACGCGGGCCTCGCCGCCCTGATGACGAACCTCGACCTGGACCTCGACGAGCAGCTCGGCGCCGAACTGCTCGTCTCGCGCGACGGTGCGCCGCAGCTCGGCGAGCGGCTCGCGCCGGACGCGTGAACGCCTTCGCAGTTCGCGTCCGGCTGCGCCGTCACGTCAGTGCGGCGTCATGGCCGACTACTGGACCGTGAAGTCCTCGTGCATGCCCGCCTGGTAGTGGCCGGGCAGCGCGCACACGATCGCGTAGTGGCCGGGCTTGAGGTTCTTGACGACGAGCGTCTTCGACGCGCCCGGGGCGAGCGACGCGATCTCGGCGCGCGCGCCGGCGATGTCGTCGTTGGGGTTGTGCGTGGAGAGGACGGTCGCCGCGGACTTGTCGGTGCGGATGACGGTGAACTGGTGCTTGATCTTGCCGGCGTTGGAGACCTTGAAGGTCACGCGGCCCGCCGGGACGGACGCGGGCGTCGAGGCGATCTTGAACTCGGTGAGCGACGAGGTGACGGTCGCGCCGGAGCCGGACGGGGTCGTCGGCGTGGCGGTCGTCGTGGGCGTGCTCACCGCAGCTGCCGGCGTCGAGGAGGTGCTCGTCGACGAGCTGCTCCCGCATCCGGAAACGGCGAGCGCGCCGATCGACAGGGCTGCGGCGGCGAGCGCGATGGGGCGCCTGGCAACGTGGTGCATGGGCCTGCTCCTTCTCCGGCCCCTGCAGGACCGGCGTCGTTGAGATGCCCCGGTGCTCCCTTGCCCCGGCGGCTCGGCGACGCTATGAGCGGTGGTGCAAAGGCGCAGCAAACAGGGAGCAAAGCTGCGGCTTCCGCGCGCCGACCGCTCAGCTCGGGGCGGTTGGCTGCTGCAGCTGCGCCTCTTCGACGAGCGCCGCCTGCTGGGCCATGCGGCGCCTGTCGCTCGCGGTGTAGACCGGGGCGTCGATGACCACAGTGCGCGCCATCCGGTCCTGGAAGGTCCGGGAGCGGTCGTCGAGCAGGGCGATCCACTCACCCAGGCCGAGCGCCATCACGCCGGCCGTCAGGGTGACCAGCCGCACCGCCGAGCGCCGCGAACCGATCGAGCCGTGCGAGGCCGCATCGACCACGCGGATCTGCAGGAGCCGGTTGCCCAGGGTCTGGCCGGTCGAGGACCAGAACACGACGAAGTACGAGAGCGTCCAGACGATGTACAGCACGCCCATGATCGTCGCGACGACGGCCTCGAGCGACGAGGAGAAGTGCAGCGTCGACATGATGAGCGCCACCGCGCCGCCGCTGACGACCGCGACGATGTTGATGATCGTGACGTCGATCACGAAGGCGAGGGCGCGCGTCGCCATGCCGATATAGCGCGTCTCGGCCGGGGCGACCGCTTCGGCGCCCCGCGCCCGGCGTGCGGCCGCTGCCTGCGCCCGCGCCTCGGCGTGGACGAATTCGTCGAAACCGGCCGCGGCCTGCGTTCCCGGCGCGTCGCCGTTCTGCGAGGCGCCGGCGCTCACGACCCGGAGTCCCCCGCGGGCAGGCCCGGCACGTCGCCGCCGCCCTCACGACGACGCACGAGCCGGCGCGCGGCGCGGTCGAGCCACGCGTCGGCGTTGCGCGTGCGGTCGCGGACGCCGTCGCCGACCTGGTCGGCGAAGCCCAGGCTCTGCTGCGTGATCGCGTCGCTGACCGCGGGGCTCTGGGCGATCTCCTCGACCAGCAGCCAGAGCTCCTCGCTCTGCAGCAGGCGCGAGACCGTCTCGTCGAGGATGCGGCTCTCCATGACCCGCTGGATCAGCCGCTCGACGCCGGGGCCGTCGACCGCGCCCGCGACGAGCCGCTCCATCCCGGGGCTGTCGACGGCGCCGCTGACGATGCGCTCCATGCCCGGGCTGTCCACCGCGCGCGCGACGAGCTGCTCGGCCCCGGGGCTGTCGATCGCGCGCGCGATCGCGCTCTGCACCCGCTCGCTGTCGACGGTGAGGTCGACGAGACGCTCGAGCTCGGCCCCGTCGAGGACACGCACCGCGATCTGCTCGGCGACGCCGTCGGCCAGCACGCGCTCGGTCAGGCGGGCGGGGACGCCGGCCGCCTGCATCCGCTCGAACACGCGCTCCAGCGCGTCGCCCTCGAGCAGCGGATCGAGCGCGCCCGTGTCGAGCAGCCCGGCAGCGACGCGGTCCACGACGGCGTAGCGCGCGACATCGCGAGTCAGCGTGTCGACCAGCGGCCCGCTGAGCGCGCTGTCGACGGCGCGCTCCAGCAGCGGGCTGGCGAGCACGCGCTGGACCACCTCGTCGCCGACCTGGGACTCCAGCAGCGCATCGAGCGCGGCGAGCGTCGCCTGCCCGGCGGCGTCGGTGATGGCCGTCCGCGCGCGGCGCTCGGCGCCGCGGCCGATCTCGACCCCGGCGGCGGCGACGCCGGCCACGGGCCGCAGCGTCGCCTCGCCGAGCCGGAGCCCGATGCCCGCGAGGTCCCCCAGTGCGCTCATCACAAGAACGTACCGAGAAGTCGTGCGTCGCGGGCGGACGCAGCGTTGCTCGCACGACCGGGGACGTTCGGGGGTTCTGGGGCCGGTGCGCTGTACGTGCGCGGCGGCGTGTGCGACGCTCGCGCCCATGGCCGTCACGCGGGAGCTTCCTGCGGGAGTCGTGACCTTCCTGTTCACCGACATCGAGGGGTCGACCCGGCTGCTCCGGACCCTCGGCGCCGGCTATCGGGCGGTGCTCGATCTGCACCGCGCGGTGCTGGCCGGAGCCTGGGGTGACCATGGCGGCCACGTCGTCGGCACGGAGGGCGACTCGTTCCTCGTCGCCTTCGCGGGCGCCGCCGACGCGCTCGCCGCCGCGGTCGAGGCGCAGCGGCGGATCGCGGCGGTGTCGTGGCCCGACGGCGTCGTTCTCCGCGTGCGGATCGGCCTGCATGCGGGGTATGCGCAGCCGCGTCACGGTGACTATGCGGCGCTCGCCGTGCATCAGGCCGCGCGCGTGGTCGCGGCGGCCCACGGAGGCCAGGTGCTGCTCACCGGCGCGGTCGCCGAGCGCCTCGGCGCCGCGCCGGCCGGCGCGCATGTCGAGCGGCTCGGGCGCTTTCGCGTGCGCGACTTCGAGGGGCCCGCCGAGCTCTACCGCGCGGCCGGCCCGGGGGCCGCCGTCGTCGACCTCCCGCCGCGTGTGCGCCCCGCCGACGGGCACAACCTCGTCCGGCCGTCCACATCGCTCGTCGGCCGCGACGACGACCGCGCCCGGGTGCTCGAGCTCACGCGGCCCGGGACCGTGACGACGCTCTGCGGACCCGGCGGGGTCGGCAAGACGCGCCTGGCGATCGAGGTGGCGCTCGTGGCCGCCGGCGACTGGGCCGACGGCGTCTGGCTCGTCGACCTCGCGCCCGTGACCGAACCTGGGGTCGTCCCCGCGACGATCGCCGAGACGATCGGCGCCGCCGCCGTCGCGGGCGTCGACCCGTGGGCGGAGGTGTGCGCCCACCTGGCCGAGCGCGAGGCGCTGATCGTCCTGGACAACTGCGAGCAGCTCGCCGCGACCGCCGCGGCCCGCGCCGCCGGCCTGCTGGCCGCCTGCCCGCGGGTCGGCGTGCTGGCGACGAGCCGCGTGCCGCTCGGCCTGCGCGGCGAGCAGGTGCACCGGCTGGCGCCACTGGCGACCGCGGGCCCCGACGCCGCGGCCGCGCGCCTGTTCCTCGAGCGCGCCACACACGACTCGGGCGCCGACCCCGGTGCCGTCCGCGAGCTGTGCGCCGAGCTCGACGGCCTGCCGCTGGCGATCGAGCTCGCCGCGGCGCGCACCACGGTCCTGGGCCCGCGCGAGATCCTCGAGCGTCTGCGCCGCTCGCCGTCGGTCCTGCGCAGCCGCGACCCCGCACTGCCCGAGCGACAGCGCACGATCGAGCGGCTGCTGGACTGGAGCTGCGACCTCCTCGAGCCCGACGAGCGCACGGCGCTGCGCCGGCTGAGCGTCCTGCCCGACGGCTTCGACCTCGAGCTCGCCGAGGTCGCGTGCGCGACGGAGGACGTCGCCGCCGACGAGGTCCCCGAACTCGTCTGGGCGCTCGTCGACGCCTCGCTCGTGGCGACCGACGCCGCGGCCGGCGCCACCCGCTACCGCCTGCTGGCGACCGTGCGCGCGCACGTCGCCCAGCACGCGAGCGGCACGGAGCGCGCGGCGGCGCTCGCACGCGTCACCCGCGCCTACCTCGAGCGGCTGGGCCCCGCGCACGTGAACGACCCGGCCTGGGTCGGGTCGGTCGGCGCCGAGCTGAACAACCTGCGCGAGGCGGTCGCCCACGGCGGCGACGAGACCGCCGCGCAGGCGCTCGCCTGGTCGATCGCCGCCTATCACGACCTCACCGACGCCTTCCGCACCGGCATCGAGGAGACGACGCGCTGGGCGGCGCGCTTTCGTGCGCCGGGGCCCTGCCGCGTCGGGCTGCTGACGCGGCTGGCGGACCTGCACCTGTGCGTCGGCGAACTCGACGCCGCGACCGCGCTCGCCGACGAGGCCGCGGCGATGGCTCAGGCGACCGGCCTGCCGGAGTGGGACGACGCGGGACTCGTGCACACCCGCTGCGAGATCGCCCAGCGCCGCGGCGACCTGGGCGAGGCCGCCGCGCTCGCTGAGCAGGCGCTCGCCGAGCCGCACTCGATGCGCGGTCAGACGCGGCTGCTCAACGCGCTCGGCATCGCGCTCGGCGCACAGGGTGACCTCGAGGGGGCGGCCGGCGCGTTCGAGCGCGAGCTCGCCGTCGCCCAGGACGCCCGGCTGCCGACGTTCCTCGCGACGACGCACGGGAACCTCGCCGAGACGTACCTGCGGCTCGGGGACGAGCCCGCCGCGGCGCGCCACCAGGTCGCGAGCCTCGAGCTCGCGCGCGAGCAGGGCCGCCCCGTCCTGATCGGCTTCTCGATGATGATCGCCGCACGCCTCGTCGCCGCGCGCGGCGCGCCGGCCGAGGCCGTGACGCTGCAGGCCGCGGCCGACGACGTGCTCGAGCGCGCGGCGTTCGCGCTCTACGCCGAGGACGCCGAGGTACGCGACGAGCTGATGCAGGCCGCCCGCCGCGACCTGGGCGATGCGGCCTTCGAGCAGGCGCTCGCCGAGGGGCGCGCTCTGCACCCCGACGCCGCACGCGACCGCGCCGCCGCCGTGCTGCGCGAAGCTGAGGGAGAGTCCACCGACAAGGAGGCAGTCCGATGACGTCCGAGAAGCCGCCCGTGCGCCCCGTCTGGGCCGACCGCATCGCCATCTCGCGCAAGGGCGGGGGCTTCGCCTACGTGCCGGGGCGCATCCTCGTGCGCGGCGCCGCACGGAGGCGCGCGCTCGAGGTGCTGCGCCGCCCCACGTCCGCGGAGAGCGGCGAGGAGACGCGCTTCACCGCGATCGACGACGTGGCGGACCCACTCGGGCTGATCGAGCTGCTGCGCGCCGAAGGGCTGGAGGCGCAGCCCGAGCACGTCTTCTTCGCCCACCCGTGCGACTCATGCGAGGGCCTGCCGCACCCGTGGGAGCGCTACGGCCCGGGCGCCGACCCGTGGCGCTCACACGCCGTGGCCGCCGACCCGTGGCGCTCGCACGCGGTCCAGTCGACGCCCTGGCGCTCGCATCCGTGGCGCAGCCACGAGGCGCCGACGAGCTCCGCCGCGCCGATGAGCGCGCGCGCCCTGCCGCAGCGCGCGTGCGCCGGGCCCGGCCGTCATCCCCGCATCGTCGTGCTCGATACCGGCCTGGCCGGCGGTGACCAGCCGGGCGGCGTGAACGCCGACGGGCAGCGGCCGGCGCTGCTGCTCGACGCCGCCCGGCCCGACCGGATCTCCGGGCCGTCGGACGCACCCGACGTCGCCATCGCCTCGGTGACCGGGCAGGTGTTCGGGCCCGACGACTACCTCGACCCGGTCGCCGGCCACGGGACGTTCATCGCCGGCATCATCGAGCAGCTCGCGCCGGGCTGCACGATCCGCGTCGAGCACGTCGTCTCGCCGCTCGGCGACGGACGCGAGCTCGACATCTGCGACGCGATCGACGCCGTGGTCGCACATCCCGGAGGGCCCCCGGACATCCTCTCGATGTCGTTCGGCGGCCCCGTCTGGGACCACGCGCAGGCGCTGCGCACCGCGATCGCCGCGGCCCACGTGGCGGGCGTCGTGCTCGTCGCCTCGGCGGGCAACGACGGCGTCTGCACGCGGCAGTACCCCGGCGCCTACGACAACGTGACCGCGGTCGGCGCGGTCGGCCCCGACGGGCCGCCGGAGTGGACGAACTACGGCGACTGGGTCGACGCCTGCGCTCCGGGCGTCGACCTCGTCAGCGCGTTCTTCGCGTCCTTCGACGGCGCGTTCCCGCGCATCAACGCGACCGACGTCGACGCCTTCGCCGGCTGGGCGCAGTGGAGCGGGACGTCGTTCTCCGCGCCGGTCGTGGTCGCGGCGATCGCCCGCGAGATGGTCACCGGCCCCTGCTCGGCGGCCGACGCCCTCGAGCGGGTGGTCGGCGCCCCGCACCTGCTGCGCCTGCCGTGTCTGGGAACGGTGGTGAACCTCTGAGCGCGGCCTCGCCGCGCCGGCCGCGGTCGCCGGCGCTCCGGTCACCTCGGCGTCGCCCTGGCGGGGACGACCGGCGACGGGGCGCACGGCGCGTCCTCCTGCAGCGCCGACGCCCAGCTCCATGCCGCGCTGACCCGGATCGTCCCCGGGCGCCGGGCGCGCAGGAGCGTCCAGCCCGCCGGCCCGGGGGCGACGCAGCCGGGGCCGTGCACATGCCAGAAGCTCGTGAAGCGGACCCGCACGAGGATCGCGCCGGCGTGCCGGGCGACGACGGTGAAGCTCGTCGTCCGCAGGTCGACCAGCCGCCCGGGACCGTTGACGAGCGAGATCGGGTGCTCGACGCTGAAGACCTGCCAGTGACGGCTGTGCCAGACGAGCCGCAGGAACGCGGGCCGGCTGCGCACCAGCCGGCCCTCGGCCTGCGCCCAGCGGTCGAGCGGCGAGTCGGGAAGCGCGACGAGGCGCACGCCGACGGCGTCCAGCCAGTGGCGGTAGCGCCCCGCGGTGAGGCGTCCGCGGTAGAACAGCGTGTTGTAGCGGCGGTCGAGCTGCGTCTCCCAGCCGCGCGCGAGCGCGAACCGGCGCGCGATGTAGACCGCTTCCCAGCGCGTCGAGGTGGGCACCACCTCGATCCGGGCGTCGGCCGCCCCGGCCGCGCTGAGATAGGCCAGCAGCGGCCGCGAATAGCTCGGGCTGACCGCGGGATTGTCGGTCGCCTTGAGAACCTCGGTCGCCGGGCCCCAGAGCTGCCAGAAGGCGATCGCCGAGCACGCGGCGATCACGAGCGGGCGGCGCACGTCGCGGGTCGCGCCGAGCAGCAGCGGCCCGGCGAACAGCACGCCGAGCCGCGCGATGTTGCTGCCCATCGGGCTCGGGACCAGGAACGCGAGGACGATCGCGACCGCGTACAGGCGCATCGCGAGCCACGGGCTGCGCCAGCGCTGATCGACGCACGCCGCCACCGCGACCGTGATCGCGAGCGCCCAGAGCGCCGCGCTGAGGTCGTACGGCTGGTTGCCGCCCTCCGGGAAGACGAACGCCAGCACGACGGCGGTGATCAGCGCCGGAACCCCGATCCGCACGCTCCCCGCGCGCCCGAGCACGGCATACCCGGCGACGGCCACGAGGACGAGGAACAGCCCGACGACCGGGCTGGCGGCAGCCGCTCCGCACGAGAGTGCGACGCACGCGAGCGCGCGGTCATGCGACCATGCCACGACGGCGCCGAGCGCGAGCGCGACGCCGAGCGCGAACGTCAGACGACCGATGAACAGGTCGCCACCGACGGCGAGCCCGAACCAGATCGCGCCGAGCTCCGCGCGCGGCCATGCGTGGCGGCGAGCCAGGTGCGCGAACAGCGCGGCGGACGCCACGACGGAGCAGGCGCCCACGACGCGCGGCCCGGCGAGAGCGCTGAGCGCGGGGAAGACGAGGCTGTAGCCGAGCAGGTGGTGCCCGCCGAACCAGGCGTTGTCCCACAATGCGAAACCCGCCCGCGCAAAGAGCCGCGCGCGATACACGGCGGCCGCGAGGTCGGCCGTCCGCGGATCCAGGATCAGCCAGAGGACCGCCATCGCCGCGGTGACCGCGACCCCGACGCGCGGGCTCCAGCCGGTGCGCTCATGCGGGAGCCCGGCCAGGGGGGCGGCCGCAGTGCCTGTGCCGGTCGACGGCCGAGGGAGCAGCTGCGCCGCATCCAAGCACCGGAATATGGCGGACGGACGGTGAAGGATTCCTGAACGGCGCCTCTGCCAGCTGGGCGCCGTGGAGCGGGACGTCGTTCTGCGCGCCGGTCGTGGTCGCGGCGATCGCCCGCGAGATGGTCACCGGCCCCTGCTCGGCCGCGGAGGCCGTTGAGCGGTTCGTGGACGCCCCGCAGCTGCTGCGGCTCCCGTGCCTGGGCACGGTTGGTCAACAGCTGAGCGCGGCCGGCGTCAGCGGCGCTCGAGGATCACCACGGGGATCTCGCGGTCCGTCCGCGCCTGGTAGTCGTCGTAGCTCGGCCACTCCTCGGTCATCAGCGCCCACAGCCGCCCACGCTCGCCGCCGGTGGCGACCGACGCGCGTACGGGGATCTCGTCCGCGAGCACCTCGATCGTCGCGTCGGGGTCGGCCTCGAGGTTCTTGAACCATCCCGGGTGGTCGGGCGCACCGCCCTTGGAGGCGACGAGGATCCAGCGGTCGCCGTCGACCCGGTGCAGCAGCGCCGAGGTGCGCGGCTCGCCGGAGCTGCGGCCCGTCGTCGTCAGCAGCAGGATGCGGCCGCCGCGCCAGTGGTAGCCGCGCGTCCCCTTCGTCTCGCGGTAGACGCGGACGTGCTCATCGCCGAACAGCTGGTCGTCTGGTGATTCGCTCATGCCCGCAGGCTACCCCTCGGCCTCCAGCGGCTGGCTCAGCGTCCCCTGGTGGAAGGCCGCGCGCCAGCGCTCGCCTTCGCGGCGCCAGATCGTCGTGCGGCGCGACAGGCGCCCGGCCTGGTCGAGGTCGTACGTGAGCAGCATCGTGCCGGGCGCCAGCTCGCGGCAGTGGAAGCGGCTCCACGTCCAGCCGGCGGGGGCGCGCGGCGCGGTCCGGGGCGGTCTGCGGACGGTGGAAGAGCCGTTCGAGCGCGGCGAGCTCGGCGCAGATCGCCGCCATCCGCTCGTCCATCACCAGCTCGGGTTCGCCGGCGGGATCCACCGCGCCTACGGCGTGAAGTCCCACGTGGCGAACGACTCGCCGTCCCAGAGCGCGCGCTCGTCGTCGGCCGGCGCGCCGAGGATCGCTGGCGTCGCGTCCCATGCCAGCGTCGACCGCGACGGCGCGGCGTACGCCTGCCACGCAGGGACGCCCGCACCGCGCGTGGCGTTCGGATCACCGGTGCGCGCGAACGAGAGCCACGCGTCCATGACGCGGTCGGACAACAGGCGGCGCTCGGCGAGCTGCGCCGGATCGTGCGTGGCGCTGCGCGGGACGGTGCTCAGGTCGAGGTTGCCGAAGACGAAGCCGAGCTCGATCCCGTGGATCGCGCCGAGATTCTGCGCCGCGGGCGCGCCGGGCGCGAACGGCACGTGCCAGCGGAACAGGTACATCCAGCTCGGCTGCCAGCGGGCCTGTGCCTCGGCGAGCCGGATCTGCGGCACGCGGAAGAGCTGGTCGGTGAGCATCGCGTGCGTCACCGCGCCGTCCGTCGCGCCCGGGCGGGCGGCGCGGTAGGCGGCGGTCATCACGTCGCGCTGCGCGCTCAGCGCCGTGGGGAAGAAGGGGTTCGCGGCCGGTGGGACGTCGAGCAGGCCCGGGTCGTACAGCCCCCAGTAGCCCGTCTCGTTCTCGTTCGTGCCCGAGAGCACGCGGATGTGGCGCGCGCTGCCGGCCGCGATCCGCGGGACGACCGCGCCCGGCAGGAGGCTCCCGTCGACGTACGGGGCGAAGTACGTGTCACCGGAGAACAGCGGCGCCGCGTTCGTGACCTTCGCCTGCACGTCGAGGAGCCTCGCCGTGCTCATCCTGCGCAGCTGGGCCATGCTGTGGATCGACCCGGCTGCGAGGTGGCGCTGTGCGACGAGGCGCTGGTAGGCCGCGGTGTGCACCAGGTAGCCGCTGCCGCTCTCCAGGATCGCGCGGCGGAAGAGGCGCTCGGGGCGGCGCGTCGCGAGCAGCGCGCTGACGGAGATCGCGCCCGCCGACTCGCCGAACAGCGTGACGTTGCGCGGGTCGCCGCCGAGCGCGCGGATGTTGCGCTGGACCCAGCGCAGCGCCGCGATCTGGTCGCGCAGGCCGTCGTTGCCCGAGCCGCGGTAGGCCGGGTCGAGCCCGCCCAGTTCGAGCCACCCGAGCATGCCGAGGCGGTAGTTCAGCGAGACGACGACCGCGTCGCCGCGGGCGGCCAGGTGCGAGCCGTCGTAGATCGGCTCGCTGGCCGACCCGACGACGAACGCGCCGCCGGGGATGAAGACCATCACCGGACGGCGCTTCGCATCGGCGCGCGGCGTCCAGACGTTGAGAAACAGGCAGTTCTCGTCACTGAAGCGCTTCGCGCCGGTCGGGTACTCCTCGAGCGGGTCGCGGTCCTGCGGGCAGACGGCCCGGGCCTTCGTCGCGTGGAGCAGGCCGCGCCAGCCGGGGGCCGGAGCCGGAGGGCGGAACCGCAGCGCGCCGACGGGCGGCGCGGCATAGGGAATCCCGGCGAACGCGCAGACCCCGCGCACGGCGTGGCCGGACACGCGGCCGCCGGCGACAGCCGCCGTGCAGCCGCCGGCGCGCGCCGCTCCGGCAGGCGCCGCGCCGGATCCGATCGCGGCGACCACCGCGACCGCCAGTGCACCGGACCACCGCCACCGTCGCATGCCACCGGCGCCGTTCATCACGGTCAGTAGATCAGGCCCCGCCGAGAAAGCGGAGCACGCGCCGCCAGGCGTCGGCCGAGTCGTCTGCGTACTCCTCCTGCCGGCGATCGAAGAACGAGTGCGGCGCGCCCGGGTACACGACGATCTCATGCGGCACGCTCGAGCGCTCGAGGTTCGCGCCGAAGACCTCGCGCTGCTCCTCGGGAATGCCCTCGTCGGCGCCGCCGAACAGCGCCAGCACGGGATGCACCGCCGTGGCGATCGCGTCCTTCGCGGAGGGCATCGCGAGCCGCTCGCCGCTCAGCGCCCCGTAGAAGCCGACGACGCCGTCGATGGGCAAGTCGGCGTTCGTCGCGGCGAGGAACGCGTGCGCCCCGCCGTAGCAGAACCCGACCACGACGACGCGCGCCGCGTCCGTCCGCGCGTGCAGGACGGCGATCGCAGCCGCGACGTCGGCCTGCACGCTCTGCGGCGTCGTGGCGCGCACGTGCGGCCAGTAGTCCCAGTCGCCCTCGCGCACCCCGGTCCCGGCCGTCCGCCCGAACGGGTCGATCGCAACGGCATGATGCCCGGCCGCCGCGAAGCGCTCGGCGAGCTCGATGTAGAAGCGGTAGAGACCGCGGACGTCCGGGATGATCACCACCGCCGGATCCGTCGCAGCCCCGCTCGGCGCGAGCGCGACGGAGAGGGTCGTCCCGTCGGCAGCCGAGGCTTCGAGGATCTCGGCCGCGGCGCCGCCCGCGAGATGCGGGAGCTCGGGCGGCAGGTCGGGCGGCAGCGCGTCATGGTCGAAGCACATGTCGCAAGTATCCCGCGCCGACCGGTGTGACGGGGTTTCCTCCCGCCGCTGCGACGGGTCCCGCGCGGGCGCGCAGGCGCGGCGCTACGCGCTGTGACGCCCGTGAACGCCAGGGGCCCGTCTGCTCGGCGATCACCCCGACCCGGGTGCACCGCGGGATCTGAGGTGAAGCCTCCCCAGCCCGCGAGGTCCCAGTCGAAGATCACCCAGACCCGATCGGACGCGTTGGTCACGGAACACGGTCGCGCCCTTCGAGCCGTGCTCGCGGCGCTTCTCAGCGCCCTTGGTCGAGAAGATGCTTACGAAGCGGTCGTAGTCGGCGAGCTTCGGCGTGGCCAGGATCATCATCGGCTCCTCTGCCGTGCTCCGCGCCGCGGACCGACACCGATCGTGCGGCGAGTCTCCGCAGCGACCCGCGTGGCCACATCGGGCAACGCCCCATGCGCCCCCCCGGTATCAGCGCCAGGGCATCGGCGCGACAGGATCCCGTGCCGAGCCGCTACCGTTATCGAGCCCTGGAGGGGTGCCGGAGTGGTTGAACGGGGCGGTCTCGAAAACCGTTGTAGGGGTAACCCCTCTACCGAGAGTTCGAATCTCTCCCCCTCCGCTGGAGGACCCGACGTGCCCGCGCGGGCACGTCGGGTTTCGCCGTGCTCGGATCGCCGTTGCGCGGCCGACGATCCAGGCACGCTGAGTGGTCCGGCCCGGTCAGCCGCCTCGCACGGCGCGACCGTCCGGCCGAACGACGAGCCAGAGACCGCCGAACTCGTCCGCGTTCTGGCAGAGAACCCGCCCGGCGGGCTCGTTGACGAAGTAGTAGAGCGGGCGGCCCCTGTAGGTCACTTGCAACCGACCGTCGCTGCGCCGGGTGCGCCCGATCAGCGAACGGCGCACTCCGGCGCCCGCTCGCGGCGCCCCCTTGGCGTCCGCGACCGGCCAGGTCCTCGCGCAGGCGCCGTAGCAGCGGCTGGTCTTCCCGCGGTCGGCGGTGAAGAGGTAGAGCGTGCGGCCGCTGCCGTCGACGAGGATCGTGCCGAAGCGGCTGCTCGCGGCCTTGATGGTCAGCCCGGACCTGGCGCCGCTCGCGACCGGAGCATCGGGCGCCGCCTGGCGCGCCATCGACGAGGCTGGGAGCGCGAGCGCCGCGACGAGGGCGATCGCAACGGGTGCGGAGCGGCGGAGGAGTGCGAGGGTCATGTGGTCCAGAGTGACCGGACGATGTGACGAGACCGTGACGGTCACATGCAGCACACGCGTCAGGCAGGCTGCAGGCTGAAGCGCACCCGCGTACCGACCGCGGACTCCTCGAGCCAGATGTCGCCGCCGTGCGCGTACACGATCGCGCGCGCGATCGCGAGCCCGAGCCCGGCGCCGTCACCGCGCTCGGTGCGGTCCTCCCCGTGAGCGAACGGTTCGAAGACCCGGGCGCGGTCGGCCTGTGCGATCCCGGTGCCGGAGTCGGACACCTCGACCTCAAGCCGCGGTCCGACGCGCTCGGCGAACACGACGACGCTGCCGTCCGCCGGTGTATGACGGATCGCGTTCTGGATCAGGTTTAGGAGCACACGCCGCAGGCGGTCTGCGTCAGCCTGCACCGGGTCGAGGTTCTCCGGGATGTCGCAGCGCATGTCGATGCCCTTCACCGATGCCTCGGTGCGCAGCGCGTCAACGGCCTCGGGGACGAGCGCGTCGAGCCGCACACGGCCCATCGACCAGCTGATCTCCCCGGTCTCGATGCGCGTCAGCTCGAAGAGATCGTCCACGAGCGCGCCCAGAATCCTCACATGCACCCCGATCCGGCGCAGGTACGCCGCCCGGTCCTCGCCCTCGACGAGTTCGTCGTCGAGCGCGTCCACGAGCAGGCGCATCGAGGTGATCGGGGTTCGCAGATCATGCGAGACGGCGGCCACGAGCTCGCGACGTGCGCGTTCCTCGCTCCCTAGCCGCGCGGTCATCAGCTGCGCCTCGCCGGCGAGGACGGCGAGCTCGTCCCGCCCGCCGGTCGCGAAGTCCACGTTGCGCTCACCATCACCGACGGCCTCCAAGCCATCGCGAATCTGCTCGACGTCGCCGAGGACGCCGCCGGCGAGCAGTCGCGCTGCGACGAGCGCGACCGCGCCGCAGAAGGCGCCGACGACCACGGCGAGCAGCGCGTCGTGCGGGCTGAGGAACATGACCAGCGCGAACAGGACCGCGGTCGCGACGAGCTGCCCGGCGGCGATCGCGGCGATCAGGGCGAACTGCCGGCGCAACGACCCCAGCCGGCGGCGATTGCGCGTGGCGATCAATGCGAGCGCGAGCGCCGGCACGCCGACGGCCGCGAGCAGCGCGACGGTGACGAGCGCCCCGTGCCACGAGTCCGCCAGGCCGACCGCCAGCGCAGCGAGCAGCGCGACCACGGCGGGGACCGCCAGCAGCCGGACGTCCGACCGGCGGGTCACGCGCTGAACCGGTAGCCGACGCCCCAGACGGTCTGCAGGCGCACAGGGTTCGTCGGGTCGTCCTCGATCTTCGCGCGCACACGACGCACATGCACGGTCACTGTCGACGTGTCGGTGTAGAACGGGAAGGCCCAGACGGCGTCCATCAGCTGGCCACGACTGAACGCTCGTCCGGGGTTGGC
>DATCDC010000052.1:0-12897 GCA_036510915.1 Solirubrobacteraceae bacterium
CCCCGCCGGCGCCGGTGCCGTCAGGCGCACGTGATCGAGCAGCCACGGCCCGGCGGGCGCGACGACGAGCGTGCGCGCAGCGGGCAGCGCCACCGGCGCGCAGCCACGAGCCCGAAGCGGGCGGCCGGCGTCGAGCTCGGCGATGCTCCCGCCCGGGCGCAGCTGCGCCGTGCGCGCGCCGAGCGCCAGCCGCGGCCCGGCGGCGCAGGCGACGCGCAGCGCGCCGCGGCGCGGGACGTGCGCCCGCGGGATCCCCGTGCCGCGCACCTCGCCGACGCCGACGGCGCGGCGCCGGCGGGCGAGCGCCGGCGTGCCGGCCGGGAACGAGGCGTCCAGCACCCGGAGCCGGAACGTGCGCGCACGCACCGGCGCGGGCAGCACGACGCGCCCGTCCGTGCCGACGCTCAGCGCGGGTCCGGCGCGCCCGTCGGCGATCAGCCGCACGCGCCGCGGCCGGCGCACACGCAGTGGCAGCGGCACGAGCGTGAGCTCGCGCAGCGTCGTCACCGCGGCGGTCCGCCACTGCAGCCAGGCGCTGCGGCCGCGGATCCAGCCGCCGATCCAGCCGCGCCGCGCGAGCCCGTCGAACGCCGACGAGGCACGGTTGCGCGGCCGCCCCTCGAAGCGCGACGAGGAGTCGAAGCGCGCGGCGCCCGTCGCTCCGACTAGCGTGTCGATCGCACTGTCGGACGTGCGCGGCGCGACCCGCGTCCACGCCTGCTGGCCCCAGCTGCGCGGCGCGGGCGGGTCGATCGAGCGGCGCCAGCCCAGCTCGCCGTCCTCCTGGTCGCGCACGAAGCCGCGCTGGCGCTCGGCGACGACGACCCGCGGGCGCGAGGGGTCGTCGCCGGTCGTGCGGTCGAGCAGGTAGCTGAGGCTCGTGCGCGCGAGGTCGGCGCCGCGCAGGGCGTCCTCGGCGAGCAGCGGCGTGCGCAGCGTCTCGGTCGGGTGCACGCCCGGGATGCGCAGCTCGCGGATCCCTCCGGCGCCGCCCTTGCCGAGCGGGGGGAGCCGCACGTGATCGATGACGACGACCAGGCCGGGCACGCGGCGCAGCCCGAGCCGGAGCCGGTTCCAGCCGCGGCGCACCGCGAACGCGCGCCCGTTGACCGAGATCCGGTCGGGGACGCCGCGCGAGTCCGCGTACGGCAGCAGGTCGACATACGGCACGTCGCGAGGGCGATCGAAGTCGACCTGCAGCCGGCGGCGCGCGACGGCGAGCGCGCGATCGGCCACCCAGGCGGTGCGCGGATCGCCGTCCAGCGCGGCGAACGGCCGGCGCTCGGGGAACTGCGCGAAGCCCGGCGAGTACGGCGCCGTGACGGCGCGCAGGCCACCGCCCAGCAGCGCGATCGTCTGCGCGTCGTTGCCGCGTGCGGCGAACGGGTTGAGCTGCGCGGCGTCCTCGGAGATCTTGTCGCCGGGCCCGAGCGTGTAGCCCGTGTTGCCGCGCCGCCTGGCCGCGACGAAGATCCGGCGGCGGTTGGAGTCGGAGATCACGACGTCCGCCCCGGCCGTGGCCTGCGCGCGCAGCGCCGCCGGCGTCAGGTCGGCCGCGTAGCGCAGCACGCGCGCGCGCGGCAGCGCCGCGAAGCCCGCGAGGTCGACGACCGCCTGGGCGGAGCCGTCGACGATCGTCTGCGGTGCGCGCGGCAGCACGCGCACGATCCCGTGCGTGCGCACGGCGTAGCGGCGAACCTGCGGGAGCCGCGCGACGGGGGCGATCGTCCCCTCCCCGGGCGGCACGGACAGCAGCGGGCCGTAGCTGCGCGCGGGCCGCCCATAGCCCTGCCGGGCGAGCACCGTCGCGGCGTCCGCGGCAGATCCGCCGCCGCTGCGCGAGCGGTCCTCGTCGGCGGCCGACACGATCGCCCCGACGCCCTCGAGGTCGAGCAGCGCGGGCAGCTGGCCGGGCAGCGCACGGGCCTGCCCGACGAGCGCGTCGGTCGTCTGCTGCAGGTCGTAGGCGCGCAGGTCCGAGAACGGGACGATGACGCGCTCGGCCACAGGCCGGTCGGTCAGCGCCGGGAGGATCGGGTCGTAGGTCCCGCCCCAGGTGTAGGCGCCGAACAGCGAGCCGGGCAGCACCATCGCGCGGGCGTTCTGGGGCAGCGTGCGGTCGAGGTCGCGGGCGACGTCGGTCCACGCGGCGGGGACGTGCCTGAAGCCGAGCTGGCGGTCGAGGCCGACGCCGCGCACGAACGGCCAGACGGTGAGCGCGACCAGCGCGAGCGCGCCGGCCGCGAGCGCCGCACGTCCCGGCGCGCTGCGCACGCGCGCCCAGGCCCAGGCCGCGCCGAGGCCACCGAGGCCGGCCATGCCGAGCGCCAGCAGCGAGCCCGCCTTGTAGGTCGTGCGCAGGAAGCGCACGCTCGCGACGTGGTTGTAGGTGAACGTCGCGCCGGAGCGCAGCGGCGTGCCCTCGGGGAACCCGACGGCCATCACGAGCACGGCGAGCAGCACCAGCGCCAGGAAGAACGAGGCATAGCGCACCCGCCGCGTCCAGGCGAAGCTCATGAGGCTCAGCGCCGGTACCGCGAACGTCGCGAGGATCACCGGGACGAGCCGCAGGTAGACGCCCGCATCCGCCTGGAAGGAGCGCTGCACCCCGGTGTAGCCCTGACCGATGTAGCTCGTCCAGAACCCGAGGCCGCGCAGCGTCTCGCTGATGCTCGTCGTCGACCAGATCGTCCCCGGCTGCTCGGTGAACGGCAGGAAGTCCTGCGCGTACGCGACGTGCACGAGGACGGCGGCCAGCCACCACAGCGACGTCACCAGCCCGACGGCGGCGGTGCGCAGGAGAAAGCGCCCGATGGCGCTCCAGGCGATGTCCCCGATGCCGCGCTCGTAGGCCAGCAGCAGCGCAGGGCCGAGCAGCAGCCAGGCCGTGACGGCGACGTTCACGCCGCCGCCGGTCGACGTGAGGATCAGCGCGAAGCCCACCGGCCACCACCACCCGCGCGGGTCGCGGACGCCGCGATGGACGCAGAGCAGCAGCCACGGCAGGGCGGCGTAGGCGATCAGCGTGATGCTCGTGCGCCCCGCGTACGTGACGACGTAGGGGTTGAAGGCGTACAGCAGGCCGCCGGCGATCTGTGCCATCCCGCGCGGCCGGCCCGCGAGCGCGTCCAGCAGGCGCACCATCCCCCATGCGGCGAGCGCCATCAACGTCCCGAGCCACAGGCGCCCGACGATCCAGGTCGGGATGCCGAGCGTGTGGCCGAGCGCGAAGAAGGGGGCCATCGGCCACAGGTAGCCGCCGTACTGGCCCGCCCACACGTGCCCGAAGGAGGTCGACGGAGTCCACGCGCTGAGCACGTCGGACAGGAACGAGACCGGTGAGACGAACAGGTCGATCTTCGTCTCGGCGACGATCAGCCCCGGGCGCTGGAGCAGCGCGGTGGCGAAGCACGCGACCGCGAGGCCGAGCGGGATCAGGCTGTCGCGGCGCAGGCGCACGGGCGGCGCAGGCTATCCGCGCCACGGGCGCCGCGGTCGCGGGCCGCACGTATGCTCCGCCGTCATGCGCCGGGGCGCCATGGACATCGTGCGCGCCGGGCTGCTCGCCGGGCCGACGGCACTGGCGTTCGCCAGCGGCGGGTTCTTCACGGGCGCGCGGCTCCCGGCCGCGATCGCGGCCTGGGCGCTGCTCGCGCTCGCGGTCGCCGTCGTCCCCGCTCCCGTGCTGCCCTGTGGGTGGCAGGCACGGGCCGCGCTCGCCGCGCTCGCGCTGCTCGGCGCCTGGACCGCGCTGTCGACCTCGTGGGCGCCCTCGCACGGCGCCGCGCGCGACGCCGTCGAGCGCGTGCTGCTGTACCTGCCCGCGCTCGCGGCGAGCGCGCTGGCCTGGCGCGAGCGCCGCGAGGCGCGCTGGGTCGAGCCGGCGCTCGCCACCGGAGCGCTGATCGTCGTCGGCTACGGCCTGGCGGGCCGCCTCGTCCCGACGATCGCGCACCTCAGCGCGAGCCTGCGCGCGGGGGGGCGCCTCGAGCAGCCGCTCACCTACTGGAACGCGATGGGCGCGCTGGCCGCGATCGCGCTGATCCTGTGCGCGCGGATGGCCGGCGACGAGACCCGGCGCACGGACCTGCGCCTGGCCGCGGCCGCGGCGGCGGCCCCGCTCGGGATGGGCCTCTACCTGAGCTTCTCGCGCGGCGCGCTGGCCGCGTTCGGCTGCGCGCTCGTCGTCCTGATCCTGCTGGTCCCGACCTGGCCGCAGCTGCGCGCCGCCGCGATCGCGCTCGAGGCGGCCGTGCTGGGCGCGCTCGTCTGCGCCCCGTTCGGCGCCGTGCGCGCGCTGCACGGCGGCCCCAGCGGCAGCCAGGGCGCGATCGTCCTGGTGCTCCTGCTCGGCGCGATGACCCTCGCTGCATGGCTCCAGGGCCTCAGCTGCCGTGAGGACGCCGCCCACGGTGGCGAGCTGGGGCTGCGCGCGGGCGCGCGCTGGGCGGTCCTGGCGCTCGCGGCGGCGCTCGCGCTGGCGCCCTACGCCGCGGCGCTGGGCGAGCGCGGCGCGCATGCCGGTGCGGCGCAGGCCTCGTTCGGGGCGACGTCCTCGCGCTTCACCGACGTCGGCAGCAGCCGCTACTCGTACTGGAAGGCCGCCGTGGCCGCGTTCGGCGACGCGCCGCTCAAGGGCGTCGGCGCCGGCGGCTACGCCACCGAGTGGCTCCAGCGCCGGACGATCGCCGAGCGCGTGCGCGACGCGCACTCGCTCTACCTGCAGACGCTCGCCGAGCTCGGGCTCGTCGGGTTCGCGCTGCTCGCAGCCCTCTTCACCGCGGTCCTGCTCGCCGCCCGCAGCGCGCTGCGCGCCGACCGCACGCTCGCCGCGGGGCCCGCCGCGGCCGCGCTCGTCTGGGCGCTGCACGCCGGCGTCGACTGGGACTGGCAGATGCCGGCGCTGACGCTCGTCGCGGTCGTCCTCACCGGCCTGCTGCTGTGCCGCAGCGTGCCGCCTCAGGATGCGGCTGCGGGCGCGGCGGCCGCGGCCGAGCGCCGGGCCTGAAGCAGCGTCCAGCCGGCGTCGAGGGCGATGCCCGCCAGCACGACGAGCGACGGCTCGGCGCCCTGACGGAAGCGCGTGGTGCCGTAGGTCGCGAGCGCGGTCACGAACACGAGGACCACCGGCGCGAGCAGGATCCAGAGCGCGTCGCTGCGCCGCCGGACCAGCACGACGAGCCCCGCGAGCGTGAGCAGCATCACGACCCACGCCGAGCGGATCGCCCAGCGCATCGGCCGCGCGGGCCGGCCCTCGGCGGCGTTCAGGAACAGCGCCTGATCGACGTGACCGACGTCGAGCAGGCGCTCGACGCGGTTCACCATCACGGCCGGCAGGCGGCTCGCGTGGTCGCGCATGTAGCGGATGCCCTCATCGCGGTTGCGCGTGAAGTACTGCGACTCGTCCTCGCCCGCGCGCGGCGGCAGGTAGCACTGGAAGCGCCAGGTGCCGATCAGCGGGCCGGCGTAGACGGCCGGGCAGTTGGCGCCGATCCAGACGCCGCTCGAGTTCGTCGAGATGACGACCGGCTCCCTGAAGGTGCTCAGGTTGCGGATCGTCCACGGCGCGAGCACGACGGCGAAGGCCGCGGCCATCGCCGCCAGCAGGGCGGCGCGGCGGCGCCACGACGTCGACGACCACCAGGCGAGCGGCACCCCGAGCAGCACGATCAGGCCCAGGCCCTCCCCGCGCGTCAGCGCGGCGAGCGCGACCAGTGCCCCGAAGCCCAGCGCGGCGGCGACCGATGGCGTGCGCCGCATCCGGACCGCGACGAGCAGCGCGCCCGTGACGAGCGCCCCGTAGAGCGTCTCGCTCATCAGCGAGCCGTCGGCGGTCACGAGGATCGGGTGCACCGCGGCGATCGCGGCCGCGATCAGGCCCGCGCGCGGGCCGGCGACCGCGCGCGCCAGGAGGCCGATCAGGACGACCGTCGCGGTGCCGATCAGCGCGCCCAGCAGACGGTGCGAGAGGTAGCCGTTGGCCCCCACGAGGTCGGCGCCGGCGAGCACGACCTCCCACAGCGGCGGGTGCTCGGCGGTCGGCTGCACCGGCACCGTGAAGGGCTGGATGAAGCCCGCGCCGTCGGCCAGGTGCTGGGCGACCTGGTGGAAGGTCATCGCGTCGCCCTGGACCAGGAACGCCCGGTTCCAGACCGCGTAGGCGCCGCGCACGGCCAGTGCCACGAGCGCGATCAGGCCGAGCCCGCGCTCGAATGCACCGGACCTCCTCCACATCGCGCAAGCGTATGCTCTGCCGTCAGTGGCGTCCTATCCCGCGCAGTCCGACGTCGCGCCGGCCGCCCCGGATGCGCTGAAGCCGCCGCCCGGCAACCCGCGCTTCCCGCTCTTCGACGGCCTGCGCGCGATCGCCGCATGCACCGTGCTGATCACGCACACCTCGGGGATCACGGCGTTCAACACCGGCAACCCGCTGGGTGCCTACACCGCGCGCCTGGATCTCGGGGTGACGATCTTCTTCCTGATCTCGGGCTTCCTGCTCTACCGGCCGTTCGTCGCAGCACGGGTCGAGGGCAAGCCGCCGATCGCCGTCGGGCGCTTCTTCCGCCGCCGCGCGCTGCGCATCCTGCCCGCCTACTGGGTGGCGCTCACGCTGCTGTCGCTGTGGCCGGGCCTGGATCGCTTCAGCCTCCATCCGCTGCGCTACTACACGCTCACCCAGATCTACTCGTTCCAGACGACGACGGGCGGCATCGGGCCCGCATGGACGCTGTGCGTGGAGATCAGCTTCTACGTCGTGCTGCCGCTGCTCGCATTCCTGATCGCGCGCGCCGTCCGCGGCCGCACGCACTGGGTGCGCATCGAGCTGGGAATCCTGCTCGCGCTGACGCTGGGCTGCCTCGCGCTGCGCAGCGTGCTCCAGGCCTCAGGCGGGTTCTACGTCGCGCAGAACACGCTGCTCTGCTTCTTCGACTGGTTCGCCTACGGGATGGCGCTCGCGGTGCTGAGCGTCGCGTGGCATCGGCGCGAGGCCGAGTCGGCGCCGCTGCGCACGATCATCCGCCGGCCCTGGCTGCCCTGGGCCGGCGCGGTCGTCTTCTTCTGGGTGGTCTCCACCCAGCTGCAGCTCTCGCGCGGGTTCTTCTTCGTCTACACCGACTTCAACTACCAGGCCGAGCACGTCGGCTACGCGCTGATCGCGTTCCTGCTGCTGCTGCCCGCCGTGTTCGGCGACTGGGCCGGCGGCTGGCCGCGCAAGCTCCTGGCCCTGCGCTGGATGGCCTGGCTGGGACTCATCTCCTACGGCATCTACCTCTACCAGGTGCCGCTGCTGGTCTGGGTGAACAACCACATGCATCCGCACTTCCTCTTCGGGATGCCGTTCCCCTCCCTCTTCATCGTCGCCTTCGCCGTCACCGTGGTGTTCGCGGCGGCGAGCTACTACCTCGTCGAGCGCCCGCTCCTGCGCTTCAAGGACCCGCGCGGGCCTAGGAAGCAGCGGGCGTCGTCACCGGAAGCACCGGCAGCCGCCAGCGCGGGTTGAGCCGCCGGGCGCGCTCGTATGCCAGGCCGCCCTGGACCGGGCGGCCCGCGGCGACCAGCGCGTCCCCGTAGGCGACCCAGGTGGCGAACGTACGCGGCTCGCTGCGCGTCGCGGCGGCCGCCAGCGCGACCGCGTCCGCCGCGCGGCCCCCGTAGCGCAGGCCCTCGGCGCCGACGGCGAGCGCGTTGGCATCGATGCAGGAGGCGCGCAGCGTCCGCGCGGCGGCATCGACCTGCGCGCGCGGCGGCGGCGGGGCGTGGACGCCGAAGCGGAACAGCACCCCGGCGGCCGCCTGGCAGTCCGCGTGCCGGCGCTCGTCGCGCGCGAGCACGATGATCGCCGCGAGGCATGCCACGAGCAGGGCGACGCGGACGAGCACGCCCAGATCGTAGGCTTCCGCGCACATGGCCGCCCCCGCGATCTCGATCCTCGTCCCTGCATACGGCGAGGCGGGCACCATCGAACAGGTCCTGCGCCGCGCCGTCGCGCTCGGCCTGGACTGCGAGATCATCGTCGTGGACGACGGCTCGCACGACGACACCGTCGCCGTCGTGCAGGGCCTCGCCGAGGAGCTGCCCCAGGTCCGCCTGCTGCGCCATGAGCGCAACCGCGGCAAGGGCGCCGCGGTGCGCACCGCCATCGACGCCTCGCGCGGCGACATCGTGCTCGTCCAGGACGCCGACCTCGAGTACGACCCGCGCGACATCCCGCGCCTGATCGAGCCGCTGCAGTCCGGCGTGGCCGACGTCGTCTACGGCACGCGGCTGCGCGGCGGCGAACCCCAGCGCGCCCATCTCTTCTGGCACTACGTGGGCAATCGCGCGCTCTCGCTGCTCACGAACGTGCTCTACAACACCACGATCAGCGACATGGAGGTCGGCTACAAGGCCTTCCGCGGGGATCTCGTGCGCTCGATCCGCCTTGTCAGCGACGACTTCCGCTTCGAGCCCGAGATCACGGCGAAGGTCCTGCGCATCCCGGACATCCGCCTCTACGAGGTGCCGATCTCCTACTACGGCCGAACCTTCGCCGAAGGCAAGAAGATCACCTGGCGCGACGGGTTCCTCGCGCTCGGGGCGCTGCTGCGCTTCCGCTTCGGCGCCTGACGAGCACGACCCAGTCGCCGTCGCGCGCCAGCGGCCGGAACTGCCGGGCGATCGCCGTGTCGAGCAGGTGCACGCCGGAGGAGCGCCCGGAGGCGTTGGGCTCGACCTCCCGTGCCGGGGCGCCGAGCCAGCGCACGACGACGTCCGTGCGGACGAGGTCGCGCACCATCTCGCGCTGCACCTTCGCCGTCGTCACGAGGCCGGGCTGGATGACGTCGTAGCGCGTCGGGTTCGGCCGGTCGAGCAGCACGTTCAGCAGCGGGTCCCCGACGCGCACACGGTCGTAGCGCGGCGGCGCGACGAGCACCGGCTCGCCGTGCGGCGTCAGCGCCCGCACGCGCGGGATCAGCGCGCGCAGCGCCGTGGCCTGCGCCGGGTTCGTCGTCACGCCGTCGCCGACACCGCCGGGGACCGGCGCGCGCGGCGGCGGGTGGCGCAGGACCCCCAGCTGGCGCTCCCAGCCGTGCACCGCGATCAGGGCGAGCACGGCGAGCAGGGCGCCGCGCAGCCAGGCCGAGGAGCGCGGGCGATCGCGCTCGGCGCCGGCCGCGAGCGCCGCCGCGACGGCCAGCGCGGCCGACAGCGGGACGAGGTGGAACTCGTCGGTGCGCGCGAGCAGGTAGGCGACGCCGACGGCGATCAGCGGCGCGAGCGCCCAGCCCGCGGGGGCGGGGCGCCGCAGCAGCGCCCAGCCCAGCCACAGCACGGAGCCCGCGACGAGGATCAGCGGGAACCACAGCTCGAGCAGCTTGTTCGGGTCCAGGCCGATCCCGGCCGGGTCGAGCGGGAACGGCAGGCGCTGCCGCCCGGCGATCCCGATGAACCCGATCGTCTGTTCGGCCATGTCGCGACCCGCGACGACGGCGAACGGCAGCAGGCAGGCGAGTGCGACGGCGACCGCCGCGAGCAGCACGCGCCGCGCCGCCGGCCGCGTGCCGCTCATCAGCAGCGCGCCGAGCGCCGCTGCGACCCCGACCTCGAAGCGCATCAGGAAGGCGGCGCCCGCGAGCGCGCCCGCGGCGGCCGGGTGGCGACGGGCCGCGAGCACCGCGCCGAGCGCGAGCGTCAGCGCGAGCGCGTTCGGCCCCGGCGTCAGCGGCCAGGCCATCGCCCCGGCGACGGCGGCCCACGCGCAGACTCCCAGCCGGGCGCCGGCGTCGCGGCGGACCAGCCGGAAGGCGAGGATCGATGCGACGGCGCCGACGAGCACTCGGACGATCCGCCAGGCCAGCAGCGAGGGTCCGAACAGCTTGATCAGCGCCGCGGTGACGAGCGTCTGCCCCGGCGGGTAGTTCGACCAGAAGTCGCGGTAGGGCCACTGGCCGTCGGCGACGCGCCGGCCCCAGGCCAGCATCAGCCCCTCGTCGTGCGGTGAGATCCCCCAGCGCAGCGTGCTCGCGGCGAGCCCGGCGGCGACGACGAAGAGCGCGACCTGCAGCACGGCGCCGTCGCGGCGTGCCGCCGTGCCCGCGCCGGCGACCGCCGCCGGCCCGGCCGCCGCGCTCACCCGTGCAGTGCGAGCCCGCGCGCGCGCCGGCGCGGTCGCACGCGCGCAGCCGGAGCCCCGCCATGCTCGCCGGCCAGGGTCTGGTCGACGAGCGCGCGGAAGCGCTGCCGGAAGCGATTGGCGGCGAAGCGGTTCGCGTTGGCCACGCAGGCGCCCGGGTCGATCGCGAGCGTGTCGAAGCCCTGCACCGCCTCGATCAGCGACTCCGGCGCCGGCGCGGCGAAGAACGTGCCCGTGCTCCCCTCGATCACGGTCTCGAGCACCCCGCCGTCGTGCAGGGCGACCACCGGCCGGCCCGCGGCCTGCGCCTCGACCGCGGCGATCCCGAACTCCTCCGTGGCCGTGACGACCAGCGCCCGCGAGCGCGCGAGCAGCGCGGCGGCCTCGGCGTCGCTGACGCGCCCGGCGAACCGCACGGTGGGTCCGGCGAGGCGCTGCAGGCGCCGCGCATCAGGCCCGTTGCCCGCGACGACGAGCGGCAGCCCGAGCGCCGTGAACGCGCGTACGGCGACGTCGATGCGCTTGTGCGGCATGAGCTCGGAGAGCACGAGGTAGTGGTCGGCGAGCAGCTCGCGCGCGACCGGCCGGAAGCGCTCGACCTCGACCGGCGGGTGCAGCACGGACGCGTCGCGGCCCAGGTAGCGCTCGATCCGCAGCCGCGTCGTGTCCGAGTTGGCGACGTAGGCGTCGACGCGCTGGGCGGCGATGTAGTCCCACTGGCGCCAGCGGCTGAGCACGTTGGCGAGCACCGGGCGCAGCAGCGGGCTGGTCTGCGCCAGCGTGTCCTCGCGCGCGTTCCAGGCATAGCGGAACGGGTTGTGGCAGTAGCAGAGGTGGACGGCACCGGGCTCGGGGATCACTCCGTGCGCCCAGGCCGAGGAGCTCGACACCACGAGGTCGTAGCCGCGCAGGTCCAGCGACTCCATCGCGGCGGGATAGAGCGGGAGCAGCGGGCGGAACGTGCGGGCGGTCGGCCGCACGCGCTGCAGGTGCGAGGTGTGCACGCGGCGATGGACGAAGCGGCCCTCGGTCCCGCGCGCGTCGTAGACCGCCGTGAAGAGGTCGGCGTCGGGGAACAGCTCGCAGAGCTGGAGGAACACGCGCTCGGCTCCCCGCAGGTCGAGCAGGAAGTCGTGGACCAGCGCGACGCGCGGTTCGTCGGGGGCGGGCGTGTTCGCCATCGCCCCGAGCCTATCTGCGATCGGGGCGGCGCGACGCCGGGCGCGAGGAATAGCGTGCTCCGCGATGAAGGTCGGAGTCGATGCGCGCCACCTCGGCGCCGGACGCGGCGTGGCGCGCCACCTGGACGGGATGCTCGCCGCGCTGGCGCGCGCCCACCCGGGCGATGACTGGGTCGCGCTGGTGCCGGGGCGCGCCGCGGTCGTCGCCCCGCCCGGGGTGCGGGTCGTGCGCACGGCCGCACCCTCGCGGCTGCTCTTCGGGGCCGCCGCGCTGATGGGTCGCCCGCGCCTTGACCGCCTGCTCGGCGGCGGCCTCGACGTCCTCTGGCTGCCGGCGCCGGCGCCGGTCGCGGCGTCCCCGCAGGTCCCGCTCGCGCTGACCGTGCACGACCGCTCGTTCGAGGCGCGCCCGCAGGACTTCACCGCCTACGAGCGCCTCTGGCACCACGCCGCCGCGCCGCGGCGCCTCGCCGCGCGGGCGCGGATCGTCGTCGCCGACAGCGAGGCCACCCGCGCCGACCTGCTCGCCGCCGGCTGGCCGCTCGACGCCGCGCGGCTGCGCGTCGTGCACCCCGGGGTCGACGGCGGGCCGGTGGCTGCGGCGCCCCGGGGTCACCGGGCCCACCTGCTCTTCGTCGGCGCGCTCGAGCCGCGCAAGGGGATCGACGAGCTGGCCACGGCCTACCGCGCCGCCCGCGCACGCGGGCTCGGCGCAGAGCTGCTGGTCGCCGGCACGGGCCGGCTCGCCGGGCGGCTGGAGGGAATCGACGGCGTGCGCCTCCTGGGCGCCGTCGACGACGCGCGCCTGGCGGAGCTCTATGCGGGCGCCTGCGCGCTCGTCCTGCCCACGCGGCTGGAGGGCTTCGGGCTGCCGCCGCTCGAGGCCGCGCTGCACGGCGTGCCCTCGGTGCTCTCCGACCTTCCGGTGTTCCGCGAGACGCTCGGCGCTGCGGCGCTGTTCGTCCCGCCCGGGGACGCCGGCGCGCTGGCCGAGGCGCTGCTCGCGATCAGCACCGACGGCGAGCTCTGCGAGCGGCTCGGCGCCCACGCCCGCGAGGCCGCACAGCGGCTGACCTGGGCACGGGCGGCCGCGGGCATGCACGCGGCGCTGACCGAGGCCGCGGGCGCATGAGCTTCAGCATCGTCGTCGTGCTGCACGACTCCGCGGCGCACCTGCGGCGGCTGCTGGCCTCGCTGGATGCGCACCTCGCGCAGCGCCCCCAGGTGATCTGCGTGGACAGCGGCTCGCGTGACGACGGCGCGCAGGTGGCCCGCGAATGGGGCGCTCAGACGCTCGTCCTCGACGGCAACCCGGGGTTCGGCACGGCCAACAACGCCGGCATCGCGCTCGCCGCGCACCCCGTCAGCGCGCTGCTCAACCCCGACTGCCTGGCGCTCGACGACGGCCTGGAGCGGCTCGCGACGCTCGCCGCCGCGCGCCGCGCGCTGGTCGTGCCGCGGCTGCTGAACGCCGACGGCAGTGTCCAGCGCAGCGCCCATCCGCCGCCCGGAGGGCGTGAGGCGTACCTCGCGGCGCTCGTGCCGCCGCGCGTCCTGCCGCGCGCGGCGCGCGAGCGGCTCGAGCCCTTCCGCGCCGGCGCG
>DATCDC010000053.1:0-5581 GCA_036510915.1 Solirubrobacteraceae bacterium
CAGGAAGAAGCCCATGACGATCTCGTGCTCCTCGAGCTGCTCCCCGTCGACCTCCGCGTGGACGAGGACGCTCGTCAGGTCGTCGGTCGGGTTCGCGCGGCGCTCGGCGATCAGCCTGCCGCAGCGCTCGAAGATCTCCGGGACGTCGCGCTGCATGACCGTCTCGATGCCCTCGGGGTTCACCTCCGGGTCGTTGGCCCCGAGGATCGTGTTCATGAGGTTCGCCCAGACGGCGTCGTCCTCGGGCGGGAGGCCCATGAAGCGCCCGATCACGCGCGCGACGACGGGCTGGGCCACGTCGCTCACCAGGTCGCACGACTCGCGGCCCTCGAGCTTGTCCAGGACGTCGCGCGTGATCGCGCGGATCTCGTCCTCGTGCTCGGCGATGCGCTTGGGCGTGAAGCCGCGCTGGAACAGCGCCTTGACGCGGTCGTGCTTGGGCGGATCCATCCCGATGAACATCGCCTGGGTCAGCGGCAACGGCAGCCCGGCGTTCGTCGTCGCGGTGATCCCGCCGACTTCGGAGGAGTAGGTCTGCCAGTCACGGCTGACCTCGTAGACGCCCTCGGCCGTCGTGACCGACCAGTAGCCGGCCTCCTCGGGGAAGTCGATCATGCGCGCCGACCAGTGGACCGGGCACTCGCCGCGCAGACGGCGGAAGAGCTCGTGCGGCGGACCGTCGACCCAGTCCTCGTGCTCGAAGACGAGCTTCTGGTCGAGCGGGGTGGCATCGATGGACATCGGGACCTCGGCGTCGGGACTGGCGGGGAAGCTGACTCTATCGTCAGAATGGGACTGCGTCATGCCCTCGACCTCCTTCACCGGCTGGCCCGCGGCGGCCTTCGAGTTCCTGCGCGAGCTCGAGGCCGACAACGACCGCGACTGGTTCAAGGCCAACCGCGCGCGCTACGACGCGCTCCTGCGAGCGCCGACCCTGGCGCTCGCCGAGGACCTCGCGGCGCTCGGGCGCCCGCACCTGTTCCGCCCGTTCAACGACGCCCGCTTCCACGCAGGCCCGCCGATCAAGGAGCACGTCGGGCTGGCGATCGGGATGGAGGGCGCGGGCGGCTACTACGTGCAGATCTCGCTCGACGGCCTGCTGATCGCGGCCGGGCTCTACAACCCGCAGAGCGACCAGGTCGAGCGGCTGCGCACGGCGGTCGACGACGGCCGGCGCGGCGGCGCGCTGCGGCGCGCGGTCGGGACGGCGCAGGAGGCCGGGCTGGAGCTCGGCGAGCCCGATCTCAAGCGCGTCCCGCGCGGCTACGCGACCGAGCATCCGCGCGCCGACCTGCTGCGCCACCGGCGCATGGTCGTCCATCGCCGCGTTCCCCTCGCGCGCTGGATGAGCACCCGCGCAGCAAGCACGCGGATCGCCTCGACGCTCGCCGCATCAACGCCGCTCGTCACCTGGCTGCGCACGAACGTCGGCCCGAGCGAGAAGCCGCGGGAGCGCCGCTGAGGCCTGCGGCGGCTCAGTCCCGAGCGCGGTGCCCCGCGGCGACGAGCACCGAGCCGTCCATCTCGATGCCCTCGGCGGTCGGGCGCGCGGCTGCGGCGCCCTTCGCGAGCGCCCGGTCGCGGATCGCGTCGCGGACCCCGGGGTCCATCCCTTCGAGCGCGATCGCGAGCGGCCCGGCGAGCTGGGGCACGAGGTCCCACCACGTGTCGATCGACGTTGTCCGCATCGGCGTCGCGACGCGCGTGACCACCACGTCCTGCAGCCCGCCGGCGCGGAGCGCCTGCGCAAGCAGCTCGGGATCGTCGAGTGCGAACGGGCCGGGAATGCCGGGCGGCGGGAACGGCACTCCGAACTGCTCGCCGACGGCGTCCATGATCAGGCCGAGCCACGGGTTGGCTGCGCGGCCGTCCCAGGTCATCGCGGCGTAGCGCCCCCCGGGGCGCAGCACGCGCCGTGCCTCGGCGACGGCGGCCGCCTTGTCGTCCGCGAACATCAGTCCGTGACGGCAGATGACGCCGTCGAAGCTCGCGTCCGGCGCGTCGATCTGCTCGAGGTCGCAGACCAGCGTGGTGACCTGCGGAAGCCCGGCGGACCTTCGCGCCGCCGCCTCGACCATCAGCGGCGCGTCGTCGGCCAGGGCGACGCGGCCCTCCGCGCCGGCGCGACCCGCAGCGACGATCCCGGCGCTGCCGGCGCCGCACGCGATGTCCAGGACAGCGCTCCCGACGCCGATGCCCGCCGCGTCGAGCATGACCGACGTCGCGGGCGCAAGCTGCGCGTCGACGGCGTCCGCGTTGCGCTCCCAGGCCCCGGCGACGCCGTCCCACATGTCGGACATGGCGCGAGCATCCCACACTCCGGCGTTAGGGTCCGAGAATGCCGGCCACCGCTCCGATCGACCTGCGCTCGGACACCGTCACGCGCCCGACCGACGCGATGCGCCTGGCAATGGCACAGGCCCCCGTCGGCGACGATCAGTTCGGCGAGGACCCGACCGTCAACCTCCTGCAGGAGCGCGTCGCGGCGCTGCTCGCCAAGGAGGCCGCACTGTGGGCGCCGACCGGCCACATGGCCAACCAGCTCGCGCTCAAGGTCTTCACACACCCGGGGGACGAGGTCGTCGTCGGGCGCGAGACGCATGCCGTCTGGCACGAGACCGGCGCGGGCGCCGCCAACGCGGGCGTCCAGTTCCGCGAGATCGGCTCCGGCGGAACGTTCACCGCCGACGAGCTCGTCGCCGCGATCAAGCCGCGCGGGCACCCCATCTTCCCGCCGACGACGCTCGTCGAGGTCGAGAACACGCAGAACCGCGCGGGCGGGACGGTCTGGGACCCGGCCGAGCTCGTCCGCGTCGGGGCCGCGGCGCGCGAGCACGGCCTGGCGAGCTATCTCGACGGCGCGCGCCTCCTCAACGCCGCGGTCGCCCGCGGCGACGACCCCGCGGCGCTCGCCGCGCCGTTCGACCTCGTCACGATCGCGATGTCGAAGGGCCTCGGCGCGCCGGCGGGTTCGGTGCTCGCCGGCCCCGCCGACGTCATCGCCCGGATGGTCCGCCAGCGCCGCATGCTCGGGGGCGCGCTGCGCCAGGCGGGGATCGTCGCGGCGGGAGGCCTCCACGGCCTCGAGCATCACGTCGGCCGCCTGGCCGAGGACCACGCCAACGCGCGCGTCATCGGTGAGCGGATCGCGCAGGCGCCCGGGGTGCGGATCGATCTCGCGCGCCTGGAGACGAACATCGTCGTCTTCCATCTCGAGGAGGGCGCACCGGATGCCGCCGCCGTCGTGCGCCGCGCCGGCGAGCAGGGCGTCCTCGTGCTCGCGTTCGCCGCGCGCACCGTGCGCGCGGTGACGCACCTCGACGTGGACCGCGCGGCCTGCGAGCGCGCGGCCGAGGTGCTGGCCGACGCGACGAGATGAGTGATTCCACGACGTCTAGGCTGGGCCGATGACCGACCTGATCGATCCCGCAGCCGCCTCGTACGCCGAGGCCCACACCACGCCGCCGGCCGGGGCGCTCGCCGAGGTCGCCGCGCACACCCGGGAGCACACCGCGGCGCCGCAGATGATGAGCGGCGTGCCCGAGGCGCGCCTGCTCGAGGCGCTGATCGTCGCCGGCGGCGCGCGCAACGTGCTCGAGATCGGCACCTTCACCGGCTTCGGCGCGCTCGCGATGGCCGCGGCGCTGCCGGAGGGCGGGCGCGTGACGACGCTCGAGGTCGACGAGGACACCGCCGCCGCCGCGCTGCGCCACATGACCGCGAGCCCGCACGCCGAGCGCATCGAGCTGATCGTCGGCGACGCGCTCACGAGCCTCGCGATGCTGGACGGGCCGTTCGACCTGGTCTACATCGACGCCTGGAAGTCCGACTACCCGGCCTACTACGACGCGGTCGTGCCGAAGCTCGCCCCGCGCGGGGTGATCGTCGCGGACAACCTCTTCCGCGCGGGGATGGCGCTCGACCCGGCGGCCGACGACGCGAGCAGCGTCGGCATCCGCGAGTTCGCCGCGCGCGTGCAGGCCGACGAGCGCGTGCACAACGTGCTGCTCAGCGTCGGCGACGGGCTGATGCTCGCCTGGCACGCGCCAGCCACCTGAGCGCGCTCACCGGCCGGGCCGCAGCTCCATCACGAGGTGCGGGCCGATCTCGGGCAGCTCGAACTCGTCGGAGAGGACCGTGAACCCGGCGCGCTCGTAGAGCGAGCGCGCCGGCGTGCGCGCGTTGCACCAGATGCGCTCGGCGCCGTGCGCGCGCGCATGGCCGACGAGCGCATCGAGCACCGCCGCGCCGGCGCCCCGTCCACGCGCCTGCTCGGCGGTCGCCATCCCGCGCACGCGCCAGCCCCCGGGTGTCCCGTCGGGCCCGACGAGCCCGACCGCGACCAGCTCGCCGCCGTCGAGCGCGCCGAACGCGACCGCGCCCGGCGGCTCGTGTGCGGCCACGTCGTCCAGCGTCTCGTGCGGACGCAGGACCGCGCGGCGCAGCGGCCGCGTCAGCGCCGGGGGGAACGTGCGGACCTCGAAGCCCGCCGTCACCCCGCCAGGCGCGCTGTCAGGTCGATCTCGGGGACGCCGGCCAGCGCGCGCGACACCACGCAGCCGTCCTTCGCCTCGTCGGCGAACGCGGCGAAGCCGTCGGCGTCGAGGCCCGGCACGACGCCCTCCGTCGCCAGCGCGATCCGCGCGATCGCCGGCGCGCCGTCGACGTTGCGCAGGAACACCTGCGCGGTCGTGTCGACCCGGTCGGGCGTGTGCCCGTTGCTCGCGAGGATGTTCGAGAGCGCCATCGAGAAGCAGGCGGCGTGTGCCGCGGCGATCAGCTCCTCGGGGTTCGTGCCCTCGCCCTCCTCGAAGCGCGAGGCGAACGAGTAGGCGCCGCGGAAGACGCCGTCGCCGACCGTCAGGTCGCCGTCGCCACGCTGGAGGTCGCCGCGCCACTGGGCGCTGCCGGTCCGGGTTGCCATCGCTGCCGCTCCTCGGTCGAAAGTGAACGCGTTGCGTCGACGATACGCCGAGCGCGGGCGCGCCATCGGGCGAGCGTCAGCCACGGCCGCTGAGGTCGACCTGCGTGACGAGGTGCAGCGCGAGGGTCGCGTCGCCGACGCCGGCGAGCGCGAGCGGCCCCGCCGTGCCGTTGAGCGTCAGCATGTTGAGCCCGCCGGGACCGACGTCGCCGGCCAGTGACAGGCTCGTCGCACCCGTCGTCGGCGTCAGCACCGCGGGCAGGCAGCCGATCAGCGCGAACAGGTCGGCGCGCACGACCAGCGTCATCTCGGCGTGGCCGCTCGCGTGCAGCGTCGCCGAGGATCCGCCGCCGTCGGCGACCGGGAACGTCCGCGGCTCGGCGCCGCCGTCGCTGGTGCAGAGCGGATCACCGGGCAGCCCGGTCGCGATCAGGGACCCGGTGGTGATCGACGTGCGGATGTCCGTGTTCGGTGTGAACGTCGCGGGGATCTCGCCGCGCAGCGCGCCGCTGAGCGCCGCCACGCGGTCCGGACGCCCGGCGGCGGACACCGTCTCGGTGCTGCCGGCGAGCGCGGTGATCCGCACCGGCGTGCCCGCCTGCGTGCCGTCGGCGAGCAGGACGGTGAGCGCCCGCGAGTAGCGGGCCGCCGCCGTGC
>DATCDC010000054.1:0-24983 GCA_036510915.1 Solirubrobacteraceae bacterium
TTTCGACGCGGCGCGTCCTGGGGACCGAGTACGTCGAGGGCACGCGGTTCGAGGAGGTGCGCCGCGCGCCGGAAGGGGTGCGCGATCGCTACGGGGAGATCGTCTTCCGCTTCCACCTGGGCCTGCTGTACCGCGACGGGATCGCGCTCGGCGACCCCCACCCCGGCAACTTCCTGCTGTGCCCGGACGGGCGCGTCTGCTTCCTGGACTTCGGGCTGCTGCTCGACGTCCCCGAGGGCCGCGTGGCGAAGGAGCGCGCGATCGCCGCCGCAGTGCGCGACGACGATGCGCCCGCGCTGAAGGCGGCGCTGGTGGCCGGGGGCTACCTGCCCGCGGCGCGCGCCGACGCGGTCGATGCGGACTGGGCGCTGCGGCTGATGCGCTTCGCGATCGGCTGGTACGCCGTGCCGGGCGGACGGCGCTTCTCGCCCGACCGGCGCCGTGGCGAGCGCGACCGGGAGCCGCCGAGCGCCGAGCAGCGCAGTGCCGCCAAGAAGCAGGTCGACCAGTTCGCCGTGCCGCCCGAGTCGGTGCTGATCCGCCGCATGCACGGCACCATCGCCATCGTCCTCTCGCAGCTGCGCGCCGGAGCCGACTGGGGCGCGATCGCCGCCGAGTACCTCCACGGCGCCGCGCCGGCGACGCCGCTCGGCGATGCCGAAGCGGAGTTCCTCGCCGGCCGCGGGCGCTGAGAGCCGGCGGGGGCCTCAGCTGCCAGCCGCGAGCACGCGCCGCAGTCGCGCCGCCTCGTCGTCGGCACCGCCCGCGCCCAAACCACTGGCACCCGCCTGACCGCACGCAGCGGCGGCCCCTGGGAACGCCGCTCACGCCTTGGACGACACGCGGCAGTGATCGTACGACGCCTACGCGGGCAGCTATCGGCCCGTGCGGTCGCGGTGCTTGCACCCCGGCCAGCAGCACGGCCGGCGCTGGCCTTCCTCAAGCTCCTCCTGGGTCCTCCGAATGCGGCGCTCTCGGGTCGTCTCCTGCTTGGCGTCCTCGACCCAGCAGATGAACTCGTTGCGGGCCAGGGGCGTGATGTCCTTCCAGGCATCGAGTGCCGTGGCGTTGGCGATCAGCGCCTCACGCAGGTCCTGGGGCAACTCATGCACCACCCCACCGGGCACGTTCTGGACGCTCACAAGCCCATCGTACGGCGAGCGCCCACGGAGCTCCCGCAACGGTCGAATTGCAGGCGCGCGCCGAACGGCGTCGGGCGGCTCGTCCTGGGGCGCTCGAGAAGCGCGGCTTGACTGCCGAACTCGCTGAGGGCTCGCCTGCTGCCGGGATTCCGCGCGAATCGATGCGTCGTCGCGGATCGCGCTTGAGCTCAGAGCTCGAGCTTCGCGACATCACCGCCCAGCTTCGCCACGGAGCGGCTGATGCCCCGCAGCGACGTCTCTCTTGCGCGCACTCGTGCGCCAGCGACCTGCGCCTGGTCAGCGTCCGCCGGCCTGGCTCAAACAACGCAGCCAACAACCGTGCACACAGTGGCACCCCCTTCGGGGTGCCGGGGGGTGAGTTGGGGGTTCGTGCGACTAAGGAGTGTGTTGTCGATCGGAAAGCTCGCCGGGTCACCCGAGGCGGGGAGGTATTACACCGACGCTGTCGCCAAGGGCCGCGAGGACTACTACCAGGGGTCCGGCGAGGCGCCTGGGGCGTGGACTGGGGGGCGGCGCGCGGCTGCTGGGGCTCGACGGCCGCGTGGACGATGAGACGTTCGCGTCGGTGCTCGCCGGCACGGCGCCGAGCGGCAGCGAGACGCGGTTGGGGGAGGCGCAGGGCAAGCATGATGTCGCGGGGTTTGACCTGACGTTCAGTGCACCGAAGTCCGCTTCTGTCCTGTTCGGTCTTGCCGACTCGGGGACGGCCGGGGTGGTGCGCGACGCACACGACCAGGCGGTCGCCGGGGCGTTGGGGTATCTGGAGCGTGAGGCGACGTTCTCGCGGCGCGGCAAGGGCGGCCGGCGGTTTCTGCGCGGCGACGGGCTCGTCGTGGCGACGTTTCGCAATCGCACCAGCCGAGCGGGGGATCCGCAGCTGCACACCCACGCGGTCGTCGCGAACACGACGCGCGCGGATGGCGGCTGGTCGACGCTGGACAGCCGGTCGATCCACAGGCACGCCAAGACCGCCGGCTACCTCTACCACGCGCACCTGCGCCACAAGATCAGCCAGGAACTAGGCCTCGCGTGGGAGCCGGTGGAGAAGGGGACGGCGGAGATCCGGGGCACCGACGAAGGGGTGCTCAGGCATTTCTCGCGCCGGCCCGTGGAGATCGAAGAGCGCATGGAGAAGCGCAGCCAGCACACGCGCGCGGCGAGCCGCACCGCCGCGCTTGAGACCCGCAAGCGCAAGGACTACAACGTCCCGGTCAACCGCCTGCGAGAGGAGTGGCAGGCGCGCGCCGCCGAGCACGGGCTCACGGCCGATGGCCTCCAGGACATCCTGCGGCGTCGGGTTGTCGATCCCGGACCGGACCTGGATCTCGCGGCGCGATCCTCCGGCCTGTCACGCCGGAGGTCGCGGGTTCGAGTCCCGTCGCTCCCGTCCCACGAAGGCCCTGCTAGTGCGGGGCCTTCGGTCGTTCCGCGGCTCGCGTTGCGTCCCCGAGGGGGTGCGGGGGTACCGCGAGCGGTACAGCGGTACCGCATCACCGTCAGATCGGTGTTCGCTTGCCCTGAAGCGCTGTCCGGATCGTGCGCCGGTAGGCTCGCGGCGCATGATCGGGCTCGGGATCTTCGCGGCCGTGTTCGCGGTCTTCGGGCTCGTCGCCGCGCGTGCCGAGCGCGCGGGCCTGTCGCGCCCGTTCGTGTTCATGGTCGCCGGAGCGGTCGTCGCGTGGACCGGCGCGGTCCACCCGCTCTCCTCAGAGCGACCGGCGGGTCTGCTGCTGAGCCTCGCCGAGGTCGCGCTGACCCTCGTGCTGTTCGCTGACGCCTCGCGGGTGAGTCTGTCGCAGCTGCGTCGGCGTACCGCACTCCCAGCGCGGCTGCTGGGTCCGGGCATGCTGCTGTCGATCGGGCTGGGCACGGTGGTCGGCCTCTGGCTGTTCCGTGAGCTCGACGGCTGGGAGTGCGCAGTGCTCGCGGCGATCCTCGTGCCCACCGACGCGGCGCTGGGCGCGGCGGTCGTCGAGGACGAGCGCGTGCCGCAGCGCGTCCGCCAGGCGCTCAACGTCGAGGCCGGGCTCAATGACGGGCTCGCGGTGCCGTTCCTGCTGCTGTTCGTCGCCGGAGCGACGGTGACGCAAGGCTTCGAGCCGGTCTCATTCTGGGCCACGACCGTGGTGCAGAAGGTCGGGATCGGCCTGGTGGCAGGCGTCGTCGTCGGCGCTCTGGCCGGCGAGCTGGCGCGCCGAGCGCGGGCCGCGTCGTGGTCGACCCCGATCTCGGAGCAGCTCGCGATGGCGGGCGTCGCCCTGGCGCTCTTCGTCTTCACCGAGGAACTGGGCGGGAGCGGGTTCATCGCCGCGTTCGTCGGTGGCCTTGCTGCCGGCTCGCGCCTGCGCGACGCGCGCGCACCCGCGCTCGGGTTCACCGACGAGGGGGGCGCGGTGGTCGGCGCGTTCGTCTTCTTCGCTCTCGGCCTGTTCGCGGTCGGGCTGTCCGACCGGCTCACCTGGCAGGTCTGCGTCTACGCGGTGCTGAGCCTGACGATCGTGCGCATGCTGCCGGTCGCGATCGCCCTCCTCGGCTCTGGACTGCGTGCGCCGACCATCGCCTTCATCGGCTGGTTCGGCCCGCGCGGACTGGCGTCCGTCGTGCTGGCGCTCGTCGTCCTCGAGCAGGACCGGCAGCTGCCGCACATCGACACGGTCGTGATGACGGCGCTCACAACCGTGATCCTGAGCGTCGTCGCGCACGGCTTGAGCGCAGCACGGCTGAGCGGCCGCTACGGGGCCTGGGCCGCGACGCTGCCGCCCGGCGCGCCGGAGCTGGGCACCGCGCCGGCGGTTCCCACCCGGCGCTCCGCCTCCCGCTCGGTCGCCGATGGGCCCTGAGCATCGATCTCGGAGGCACGGCGTCCGGCCAGAGGCCGGTCAGGACGGTCGGTCGGGTTCGCTTGGGGCTCGGAGCCGGTCGACCGTGCCGCTCGGCACGGGCGTCCCGCCCCAGGTCCTACGGGGCAGGACGCCGCTCGTGTGCCAAGCGGGGCCAGCGCGAGCCCGCAGTCTGAGCAGGGCAAGCGGGCTGTAGGGCGCTGAGCAACGTGCATCCTCACGACCGCTGAGTGCTCCGGTGTTGCCGAGCCGTGAGAGCGGTGTTGCGAAGCGGTGACCCCACCACCGACCCGACACCGGAGGGCCGCTTCTCACGTCGGCGGCTCGTCGCTCCAGGCGCGGAGCCGGGGCAGGAGACTCGTCTTCTTGTGGCGGTGGGTCGCCATCCGTTCGAGAATGTCGTCAAGCGTGCTGATGGCCGCGACGATCATCGGCCCCTTGTTCAGCATCACGCACTCTGCGCGCGCGCCGGAGGACGCGTCGGTGATCTCGGCGCGGGATGCGATGCCGGTGTGCGCGAGGGTGTCGAGGACCTGTGTCGCCCAGATCACCGGCACGTGCGCAGCCTCACACAGCCAGAGGATCTCCTCCTGAACCTCGGCCATCCGCTCCCAGCCGATCTCGATCGAGAGGTCGCCGCGCGCGATCATGACGCCGCACGGCGCATCGCGCGCGAGTGCCTCGGTGAGCAGGTCAGGAAGGGCATCGAACCCGGCGCGGGTCTCGATCTTGAGGATCAGGCCGAGATGACCGCCGCCGTTGCGCGCGAGCGCGTCGGCCACCACCCGCACGTCCTCACGGGTCGAGACGAAGGAGAGGCCGACCATGTCCGCGTGGGCGACGGCGAACGCGATCGTCGGTTCGTCGGCGGCGCGCGACGCGGCGACGGAGATGCTCGTATCGGGCAGGTTGATGCCCTTCTCCGCACGCAGCCGGCCGCCCCCGGGCGGTGCCTGCGTGATCTCGACCTCGATAGCGGTGCGTGTCACCCGGCGAGCGGTGCCGCCGAACTTGCCGTCATCGAGCCAGACGGAATCGCCGACGGATACCGCGTCGAACGCCTCCTCGAACGTGCAGGAGATCCGTGCAGGCGACGACGGTGTCGCCGCCCTGCCGGGACGCTGATCGCGAGTCAGCCGAAGCGTGTCGCCGATCGCGAGGCGGATGCGCGACTCCCGAGCGGGCACGGACATCAGACGTGTCTCTCCGGCCGACTCTGCGGTCAGCACCGTGCCCGTGAAGAGATATGCGCCGCGAAGCATCTCGGCCCACCGTCCTTCGGCGCAGCCGGCGCCGACCCGCAGGCTGCGGTGCCTGCCCCGCGCATCGGTGAACGACACCCGCTCGCCTGGAGCGAGTGCCGCAAGCCAGGACGAGGCGACCGGGAGGACCGCGCGAGCATCTGGCGGGATGGCTGCCGTCCCGCCGCCGGCGGCGAGCCAGGCGCGGGCCGGCTCGACGACCGCTCCGAGCTCGTCGTGGCGCGGCCGTAGATGGACGACCTCGGGTCCCGGCTCGATCGGGCCCGTGCGGAGCTTGGGTCCTGGAAGATCGACGAGGATCGGCACGTGCCGTCCTGCCGCATCCGAGACCGCGCGTACATGCGAAGCCATCGCCCTCCAGGCGGCCAGGTCGTCGTGCGCCGCGTTGATCCTCGCGCAATCCATTCCTGCTGTGGCAAGCGCCGCGACGAGCTCGCGATCCGACGCTGCGTCGCTCGGCAGCGTGACCATGATGCGGGTCTCGCGATTGGGCCGGGCCTCGCCGAACAGTGCCCGTGTCCGCCGGCGCAGGAGAGCGGTGCTCGCATCAAAGGCAGCCGCCGCAGTCGGAGCGTCCTGGTCGAGGCGTTCCACGACCGCGAGCACCTGCTCGAGCGTCGCCAGCACGTGCGCCTCGCTCCGGCCCAGGGAGGAGAGTCCCAGCCGGGCGAGCGCAGCCTGAAGCGCGAGATTGTCGTGGGTGCGCAGCGCGAGGTATGCACACAGGTTGGCGACGCTCGGGGAGCTCGGGGCCAGAGGGTTCTCGCCGGCCGCCCGGCGTATGTCGTCGCGGAGATCACGCAGAGTCGCTGCGACGGCTTCGGCGCTCACATCCGAGACACCCCCGCTCAGCGGCGTGGTGCTCTCGGGCATCTGGTCAGCTTAGGCCCGGCGCAGGCAGCCGGGACGCACGGTCACCACATCGACACACGATCGTCGCAGGGCGTGACCTGATCAGCGCCGGCGCAGGGTGACGCCCACCCTCGTCGACGGCGTCGCCGGATGATCTGCGAGATTGCGGCCATGGCCAGCATCGCGAACGATCGATCCGATGGCGGCCTGATCGTCGTCCTCGGAGCGACCGGCGGCTTGGGCGGCGCACTGGTGCGTGAGCTCGTGACCCGCGGGAAGCCGGTCCGCGGCGTCGCACGGCGGATGCCCGACGTGGGGGTGGACGGGGTGGAGTTCCGGGCGGCCGATGCCGAGAGTGGTGAGGGGCTCGCGAGCGCGTGTGCCGGCGCCGGTGTCGTGGTCGATGCGCTCAATCCGCCGTACGCCGAGTGGCCGGAGCGCTTTCCGGCGATGAATCGCGCGGTGATCGGCGTCGCGGAGGAGCAGGGCGCGCGGCTGGTCTTCGTGGACAATCTCTACGCCTACGGTCCCCACGATGGACCGCTCACCGAGGACCTGGCGCGCGCGGCGACGAGCACGAAAGGGCGCGTGCGCATCCTGCTCGAGCAGGAGCTGATGGCGGCCCACGAAGCCGGCCGCGTACGGGTGGCGATCGGTCGGCTGAGCGACTACTACGGCCCGCATGGTCCGGGCTCCGTCATCCCGGCGCTGATCCTCGGGCCGGCCGTCGCGGGCAAGACGATGCGCTGGCCGGGCTCGCTGGACCAGCCGCACACGCTGCACTTCCTCCCGGACGCCGCGCGCGGGCTGGCGACCCTCGTGCTCGACGACCGCGCGGACGGCGCGGTCTGGCATCTCCCGGCGGCCCGCGCGCCGACGGGCCGGGAGTTCACCGTGCTCGTCAACGACGCGCTCGAGCGGCCCGTGAAGGTACGGCCGCTGGGTGCGGCCATGATGCGCATCGGCGGCCTGTTCTCCAAGGACGCACGCGAGATGGTCGAGCTGAGCTACCAGTGGACCGCGCCGTTCGTCAGCGACGCCACCCGCTTCGAGGCGACGTTCGGACCGGTGCAGACCACCGCGCACGCGGAGGCGGTGGCGCTCACGCTCGCGGCGATGCGCCGCGAGCACGCTGCCTGACGTCCTACGGCAGCCCGCTGTCGATGCGCGCGGGTTCGAGGCCCGTCGCTTCCGTGCATCGAGGACCCCGTCAACGCGGGGTCCTCATCGTTCGGTGATCAACCCCATCGGCTGATTGCACCCGGGCCGGGCTGTGGTCCACTGGCCGTTCGCGGCCACGAAGCATCGAGAGGAGCCCACACGATGAGCGACAGCACGACGGACGTCCTGGTTGCGGCCTATCAGGACGTCGACGCGGCCCGCACGGACTTCGACACCCTCGCCGGGCTCGTCGCGTCCAAGACGGTCAAGGTGGAGGGCGTCATCCTCGTCAGCCACGATGCCGACGGCAACGTCGCGGTGCTCGAGACGGGCGATCACCTCGGTCGCAGGGGCATGGGCTGGGGCGGCGGCGTCGGGCTCGCCGTAGGTCTCTTCCAGCCGGAGCTGCTGGGGGCCGTCGTGGTCGGCGCCGCCGCAGGCGCGGTCGTCGGCAAGTTCGCCTCGCACAAGCTCAAGGATGACCTGGGCGACAGGATCGGCACGGCGCTCCCGCCCGGATCGGCGGGGATCATCGCCGTGTTCGAGGGCGAGCACCTGCTCGCGATCGAGCGCGCGCTGCCCGCGTCGCCGGCGAAGTCGGTGGTCCACAGCGACGAGCACGGCCTGCTCGGCGCGCTGAAGAGCGAACTCGCCGAGGCGATGGGCAAGTTCAACCAGGATCGGACCGCCCTGCCGATCCCGGACCGCGCGTTCGGCGGCGTCGCGGGGCGCACCTTGCGCGAGTCCGTCGCCGACTGGTCGTTCATCGCCGGTCCCTCGGCGCCGGAGGACGCCCCCAACGTCCTGCTGGTCCTCATCGACGACGCCGGCTTCGGCGCGGTCGACGCCTTCGGCGGGCCCGTCAGCGCGCCGGCGTTCCAGCGCGTGCAGGACATGGGCGCGGCCTACAACCGCTTCCACGTCACCGCGGTCTGCTCGCCGACGCGGGCGGCGCTGCTGACCGGGCGCAACCAGCACCGCGTCGGCTTCGGGTCGATCGCCGAGTACCCCGGCCCGTTCCCCGGCTACTCGGCGGCGAAGCCGAAGAGCTGCGCCGCGCTGCCGCGGATCCTCAAGGAGAACGGGTACGTGACGGGCGGCTTCGGCAAGTGGCACCTCACGCCCGACAACGTCCAGGGGCGGCGGGCCCGTTCGACCACTGGCCCAAGGCCTGGGGCTTCGACCACTGGTGGGGCTTCCTCTCGGGCGCTGCGGGCCAGTACGACCCGATCATCACGATGGACGACGCGGTCCTCGGGGTGCCGGAGGGCAAGGACGGCGAGACGTACTACTTCCCCGACGACCTCACCGACAAGTCGATCGAGTGGCTCCACGCCGTGCGGGCCCAGGACGCCCACAAGCCGTGGATGCTCTTCTACTCCACGGGTTGCGCGCACGCCCCGCACCACGTCGCCAAGGAGTGGGCCGACAAGTACCAGGGCGCCTTCCACGACGGCTGGGACGCGCTGCGCGAGCGGACGCTCGAGCGTCAGAAGGAGCTCGGCATCGTCCCGCCCGACACCGAGCTGACCGAGCGTCCCGACATCTCCCCGGCGTGGGAATCGCTGGACGAGGGCAGAAGAAGCTCTATCGCCGGCAGATGGAGGTCTACGCGGGCTACCAGGCGAACCCCGACCGGAACGTCGGCCGCCTGATCGACGAGGTCGAGGCGATGGGCGACCTGGACAACACCCTGGTCATCTACATCTGGGGCGACAACGGCGCCAGCATGGAGGGCACCGAGACCGGCTCCTTCAACGAGATGACGTTCCTCAACGGGCTCGTGCTCGACGCCGACCAGCAGCTCGCGCTGATCGATCGGTACGGCGGCATCGAGGAGCTCGGCGGCGAGCACACGGCGCCGCACGTGGCCGCGGCCTGGGCGCACGCCATGAACACGCCGTTCAAGTGGGGCAAGCAGATGGCCAGCCATCTCGGGGGCACGCGCAACCCGATGGTGATCGCCTGGCCGGAGCGGCTGAAGCCGGACCCCGAGGTGCGCTCCCAGTTCACGCACTGCATCGACGTCGCCCCGACGATCCTCGAGGCGGCGGGCATCCCCGAGCCCAAGACGGTCGACGGGATCGAGCAGGAGCCGATGGACGGCACGAGCTTCCTGTACACCCTCGACGACGCTCAGGCGCCGGAGCGCCACACGACGCAGTACTTCGAGATGTTCGCCAGCCGCGCGATGTACCACGAGGGCTGGTGGGCGGCCTCCAAGCCGGACCGCATCCCCTGGGACTTCTCGCAGGAGACGATCGCCCGCTTCTCCCCCGGCACCCGGACAAGGTCCAGGAGCTCCAGGAGCTGTGGTGGGCGGAGGCCGAGCGCAACCGCGTGCTGCCGCTGATGGGCGGGCTGTCGGTGATGTACGGGATCCTGCCGCCGATGCCGACCGTCACGCGGTTCCACTTCGCGGGCGACGTGCAGAACATCCAGCGCGGGATGGTGCCGCGGATCTTCGGGCGCTCGAATGCGATCGAGGCGCAGCTGCACGTGCCGGAGGGCGGCGTGGAGGGCGTGATCGTCGCCAACGCCGACTTCATCGGCGGCTTCGCGCTGTGGGTCGGCAGCGACGGACTGCTGCGCCACACCTACTCGCTGCTCGGCGTCGAGGTCTACAAGCAGGTCGCCGAGCGCCCGCTCCCGGCCGGTGACGTGACCGTGACGATGCTGTTCGAGAGCGACGAGCCGAAGCCGGGCAGCGGCGGCGCGGTGACGCTGCTCGTCAACGACGAGCCCGTCGGGGCGGGGCGGCTCGACAAGACCCCGCCGATCGCGTTCACGAGCTACGCGGGCATGGACATCGGCCGCGACAACGGCGGCGTCGTCGACCTCGACTACGAGGCCAAGGCGCCGTACGCGTTCACGGGGACGGTGAAGGAGGTCGTCTTCGACCTCAGCCCGGCGCATCACGAGGCCGAGCAGGCGCTGCACGGGCACGCCGCACAGGGCGCGGTCGCAGCCGGCGCCGCCGCATGAGCGGGCCGCGGTTGTCCGGGGGGTCGTCGCTGGACGCCTGTCCGCGAGTAGGATCGCGCCCGTGCACCGCTCCCGCCGCGCCCTCGTGCTCAGCCTCCTGCCCGGCGCCTGTGCCCTCGCCGCCGCGGCGCCCGCATCGGCGCGCGTGGTGACCTGGAAGCGCATCGAGTCGCCCTCGAAGCTCATCTCCTGCTTCGCCCTGAAGTACGGCGGCCCGGGGATCGAGTGCTCGGCGCCCTACCTGCCGCGGATCGGGGAGTTCGACCCGTACTACGAGCTGCGCCCGCACGGCGCCTCGCGCGCCGGGCAGCGCAGCGACTACCCCGGCTACAACGTTCCGAACCGCGTCCTGCACTACGGCGACGTGTGGAAGCGGCCGGGGATCCGCTGCTCGATGGCGGTGAGCGGGCTCACCTGCCACAACCTGGACCGCCACGGCTTCCACCTGCAGCAGGGCGCGCTGCGGCGCTTCTGAGCGGCCCGGCGCGGCGGTAGTGTCGCCGCCATGGATCCCTTCAGCACCGCCGCGGGCCTTGCCGGCGCCATCCGTGCCCGCGAGCTGAGCGCCGTCGAGGCGCTCGACGCGACCCTGGCGCGGGTCGCACAGGTCAACCCGCAGATCAATGCGATCGTCGCGCTCGACGAGGAGCGCGCCCGTGCCGCCGCGGCAGACGCCGACGCCGCGCTGGCACGCGGCGATCAGGCCGGGCCGCTGCATGGGGTGCCCATGACGATCAAGGACTCCTGGGAGACCGAGGGGCTCGTCACCGCCTGCGGCGCACCCGAGCTCGCCCAGCACGTCCCCGCGGCCGATGCGCCCGCCGTGGCGCGGCTGCGCGCCGCCGGCGCCGTCGTCTTCGGCAAGACGAACACCCCCCTGATGGCGATGGACGTCCAGGCCTACAACGCGGTCTACGGGACGACGAACAACCCGTGGAACCTCGAGCGCACGTCGGGTGGCTCCAGCGGCGGCGCGTGCGCCGCGCTCGCGGCGGGGCTCACGCCGCTCGAGCTCGGCAGCGACATCGGCGGTTCGATCCGCACGCCGGCGAGCTGGTGCGGCGTCTACGGCCACAAGTCCTCGTACGGCGTCGTGCCCCAGCGTGGGCACATCCCCGGGCCGCCCGGCGCGCTCGGCGAGCCGGACCTCGGCGTCGCCGGCCCGCTCGCGCGCAGCGCGGAGGACCTTGACCTGGCGCTCCGGCTCGTCGCCGGCCCGGACCGCTGGGACGCCCGCGCATGGTCGCTCGAGCTGCCCGCGCCGCGCGCGAGCGCGCTGCGCGACTTCCGCGTCGCCGCCTGGCTCGACGACGCCTCCTGCCGCGTCGACGACGCCGTGCGCGAGCGCCACGAGGCGCTCGTCGAGGCGCTGCGCGGCGCCGGGGTGCAGGTCGACACCGAGGCGCGGCCCGCGCTGAGCCTCGACGACGCGGTCAGCGTCTACCTGCCGCTGCTGGGCGCCGCGATCAGCGCGGGGCTTCCACCCGAGCTCTACGACGGGCTCGTCGAGCTCGTCGCGGCATCGGACCCGCAGGAGGACAGCCCGATGATCGGCTACGCGCGCGTCCTGACCATCAGCGCCCGCGACCGCGCGTTCATGAACGAGTGGCGCCAGCAGCAGCGCGCCGCCTGGAGCGACTTCTTCGAGCGCTTCGACGTCCTGCTCACGCCGGTGACGCCGGTGCCGGCGATCCCGCACGACCACAGCTCGCCGATGCCGATGCGCACGGTGACGGTCAACGGCGAGGCGCGCTCCTACCTGGATCTCTTCAGCTGGATCGCGCCGGCCACCGGATCCCTGCTGCCCGCGACGAGCGCCCCGGTGGGCCTGACGGCGGACGGCCTGCCGGTCGGCATCCAGATCGTCGGCCCGCACCTGGAGGACCGCACGCCGATCGCCTTCGCGAAGGCGATCGCCGAGGTCGCCGGCGGCTTCACCGCGCCGCCGGCGTACGCCGCGGCGTGAGCGACGCGCCCGGCGAGTGCGCCGCCTGCGCGCGCTGAGGCTCTTACCAGCCGTGCGTGCCCGACGCGCCCTTGAACGGGCCCTGGATGTCGGCGGTGATCCAGCCGCCGTAGAAGCCGCCCTCCTGGGGCTCGACGCGCTCGTCGTCCAGGAGGCAGGCGTCCATCCGGCCGGGGTAGAAGGAGACGTGGTCGCGCAGCCCCGCGAACGCCGCGACCGGGTCGGGGTAGGCCCAGGCGGCGGCCTGCGCGGTGCGCCCGCCCGCGGTGACGTCGAAGTAGCGCGCGTCGCCCTTCCACTCGCAGAATGTCCGATGGTGGGCCGACGGGGCGAGGCTGCCCTCCAGGATGTCCTGGGGCGGCACGTAGATCCCCGGCGGATGGCTCGTCTCCAGCACGCGCATCGCGCGCGTCGAGTCGGCGATCACGACGCCGCCGAGCTCGACGCGCACACGGCGCGTGCACGGTTCCAGGCGCGGGGGCCGCGGGTAGTCCCAGACGCTCTCCATGGGACGGGATACGGAGATCGGGGCCGCCCGGACGTGCGCTGGGCGATCGCGCCCGCCGGGATGACGGCGCGAGGAGTCGCGGTCCCCTGCCAGAATGACGCGACCATGAGTTCGAAATCCGCCAAGAAGTCCTCGGCCAAGGCGCAGCCCGATCCGGCGAAGCGGCGCAACATCGTCATCGCGGGCGTCGTCGCGCTCGCGCTCGTCGCCGCTGCGATCGTGATCATCGCGGGCTCGGGCGGGAGCAGCAAGTCGTCCGCGACGGCCCCCGGCGCCGCCCTCGCGGGGACGAAGGAGACGCACGCGCTGCTCGACGGCATCCCGCAGGCCGCGAACGTCCTCGGGAAGGCGAGCGCACCGGTGACGATGTACGAGTACATCGACTACCAGTGCCCGTTCTGCAAGCAGTTCACGCTCACGACCTACCCGCAGGTCGTCAACGACTACGTGCGCACGGGCAAGGTCAAGGTCATCCTGATGCCGCTGACGTTCATCGGCCCGGACTCCGAGAAGGCCGCGCGCGCCGCCGCGGGCGCCGGGGCCCAGAACAGGCAGTTCAACTTCACCGACCTCTGGTACTTCAACTCGGGCACGGAGAACTCCGGCTACGTCACCGACGCGTTCATCAACAAGATCTACGACGGCGCCGGCGTGGACAAGACGAAGGCCAACGCCTACCGGCTGAGCCAGGGCTCCAAGGCCCAGGGCCAGGCCGCGCAGGCCGGCGCACAGAAGTACGGCGTCGTCAGCACGCCGTCCTTCGTGATCGGCAAGACGGGCGGCCCATACCAGAAGCTCGAGATCGACACGACCAGCGAGGCCGGCTTCAAGGCGGCGTTCGACACGTTCCTGAAGGGCAAGTGAGAGCCGGCCGGCGACGCGACTCCCCCGGGCTCGCGGCACGATGCTGGATCGCAGGCTGAAGATCACGGCGATCGTGCTGGCCGTCCTGGGGGTCGGGGTCGGCTCGTACCTGACGTACATCCACTACGCCGGGATCGACCCGGTGTGCAGCATCGCGCACGGCTGCATCAAGGTGCAGACGAGCGAGTGGTCGAAGGTGCGCGGCGTCCCGGTCGCCCTGATCGGACTGATCGGCTATGTGCTGATCCTCGGCTCGCTGCTGTTCCTGCCGGGGGACCTCGGGCGCGGCACGAGCGCCGCCCTGAGCCTCTTCGGGTTCATGTACAGCGCCTACCTGACCTACCGCGAGCTGTTCTCGATCCACGCGATCTGCCAGTGGTGTGTGATGAGCGCGATCATCCTCACGCTGCTGGCGATCGTCACCACGTGGCGGCTGCTGCGCTCGCCGACGCTCGGCGGGGACGCGCCGGGTGCGGCGGACCCAGCGGAGCCGTCGCTGCCCTGATGCGCATGCGGCGCGGGTGGCCGAGGACGGCCTCTAGGCTGCTGACCATGCCACGCGTGCCCCGGCCCTGCGCCGTCCCGATGCTGGTGGCCGCCGCGGCCGCCGCCGTCCTTGCCGGCTGCGGCTCGAGCGACTCCTCCACGTCGCCGCCCAGCACACCGAAGCCCGCGGCGCCCGCCGCCGCGTTCCCGCCGGCGACCGGGACGACCCTCGCCCAGCTCAAGGCCAAGTACCCCGAGGGACCGATCCTCGCGCCGAGCGTGTCCGTCCTGCAGCCGGGCTCGAACCGCTTCGGGTTCGCACTCTTCGACAAGGGCCGCAACTTCGTGAACACCGCCGCGCCGGCGCTCTACACGTCCAAGCCCGACGGCACCGGGCTGCTCGGCCCGTTCCCCGCACGCATCGAGTCGCTCGCGGTGCGCCCGCAGTTCCGCAGCCAGACGACCGCGCAGGATCCCGACGCCGCGCGCCAGGTCTACGTCGCCGACGTGAAGTTCAGCGGCCCGGGCAAGCACGTCGTCGCGGGCCTTGCGCGGATCAACGGAAAGATCGTCAGCACCACGCCCTACGGGGTCGATGTCGGCGGCGACCCGCGCACGCAGCCGCCGGCGCCGGGCGCGAAGGCGATCCGCGTGCACACGCCGACGCTGGCGAGCGTCCACGGCGACGCTGCGGCGATCGACACGCGCGTGCCCGCGGCGACCAGCCTGCTGAAGGCCGACCTCTACGACGTGCTCGGCAAGAAGCCGGTCGTGCTGACGCTGGCGACACCCGCGCTCTGCACGAGCCGGGTGTGCGGTCCGGTGGTCGACGTCGTCGACCAGGTCGCCTCGGAGACCGGGAGCAAGGTCGCCTTCATCCACAACGAGATCTACAAGAACAACAAGATCAACGACGGCCTGCGCCCCCAGCCCGCCGCCTACCGGCTGGCCTCCGAGCCGTGGACCTTCGTGATCGACCGCAACGGCGTCGTCCGCACGCGCTTCGAGGGCGCCTTCTCGGCGGGCGAGCTCAAGCGCGCCGTCGCGCAGGTCAACGGCGGGAAGATCTGAGCGATGTCTCCTCGCAGGCGCATCGCCCTGGCGGTGGGAGCGCTCGTGCTCGCCGCCGTCGTCTTCATCGCCGTGCGGCCGAGCGGGGACAGCTCCTCGACGGCGGCCTCCACGCAGGGCACGACGACGGCCGCCGCACCGGTGGTGATCCGCATCAAGGACGGCAAGCCCGTCGGCGGGGTGCGCGACTTCAGCGTCAAGCAGGGCGGGCGGATCCGCTTCACCGTGACCGCCGACGCGCCCGAGCACGTGCACCTGCACGGGTACGACATCGAGAAGCCGGTCGGGCCGCAGCAGCCGGCGCGCTACGACGTCCCGGCGACGATCAACGGGGTCTTCGTGATCGAGCTGGAGGACGCGCGCGAGCAGATCGCCTCGCTCACCGTGAACCCCTGAGGTAGCGCGCGGAAATCCGCGCGGGGTGACATAGGGTGGTACCCTACGTCCGTGAAGAAGACGAGCATCTACCTGGAGGACGACCTCGACCAGGCGCTCGCGCTGCGGGCCGCCGAGGAGGGCGTCACGAAGGCGGAGTTCATCCGCCGCTCGCTGAAGGGCGTCGTCATGCGCCCGGCTCGCCCCAAGCCGAGCGTCGGCACCGTCCACAGCGGCCTCGGCGACCTCGCCGCCCGTGACGAGGAGTACCTGGCCGAGACCGGATTCGGCACGTGGCGATCGTCGTAGACACGTCGCTCGTGCTCGCGCTCTACGACGCCGACGACGACCTCCACCGCGACGCCGTGGCCTGGCTCACCGACGTCGACGACGAGCTCGTCACGACGCCGCTCGCGCTCGCCGAGCTCGACCACCACCTCGGTCGCTTCGGCGCCGAGGCGCGCCAGGTCCTCTACGACGATCTCGACCGCGGCTCGTACGTGGTGCGCTGGTGGGCCGACGCGCTGACCGAGAGCGTCGCGATCGCCCGCCGCCGGCCGGACATCGGCCTGACCGACGCATCGCTCGTGGCGCTCGCCAACCGCCTTCGCACCAATCGCATCGCGACGTTCGACCATCGCGACTTCCGCACGCTCACCGACGCGTCGGGGGAGCCGTTCGCCCTGCTTCCCGCCGACGCCACCTGACCGCCCGACACCCGAGGAGTTCCGACATGTCCGCCAACAGCTTCGACGCCAAGAGCACACTGCGCGTGGGGGACCGCGAGCTGGAGATCTTCCGGCTCGATGCCCTGCAGGCGAACTACGACGTCGCGCGCCTGCCGTTCTCGCTGAAGATCCTGCTCGAGAACCTGCTGCGCACCGAGGGCAACGGCGCGGTCAGCGCCGACGACGTCGTCGCGCTCGCGAGCTGGGACGCGAAGGCCGACCCGAGCCTGGAGATCGCGTTCACGCCCGCACGCGTCGTGATGCAGGACTTCACCGGCGTGCCGGCCGTCGTCGACCTCGCCGCGATGCGCGACGCGATGGCCGAGCTGGGTGGCGACCCGGCGAAGATCGAGCCGCTCGTGCCCGCCGAGCTCGTGATCGACCACTCCGTGCAGGTCGACGAGTACGGCACCGCCGGCGCGTTCGCCCACAACGCCCAGCGCGAGTTCGAGCGCAACCAGGAGCGCTACCAGTTCCTGCGCTGGGGCCAGGACGCCTTCGACACCTTCAAGGTCGTGCCGCCGGACACGGGCATCGTCCACCAGGTCAACCTCGAGTACCTCGCGCGCGTGGTCTTCGTCAACGAGAAGACCGGGCAGGCCTACCCCGACACGCTGGTCGGGACCGACTCGCACACGACGATGGTCAACGGGCTCGGGCTGCTGGGCTGGGGCGTGGGCGGCATCGAGGCCGAGGCCGCGATGCTCGGCCAGCCGCTGTCGATGCTGATCCCGCAGGTCATCGGCGTGCGCCTCGACGGCGAGCTGCCCGAGGGCGCCACGGCGACCGACCTCGTGCTGACCGTGACGGAGCTGCTGCGCGCCCGCGGCGTCGTCGGCAAGTTCGTCGAGTTCTACGGCCCGGGGGTCTCGCGCCTGCCACTGGCCGACCGCGCGACGCTCGGCAACATGAGCCCGGAGTTCGGCTCGACCTGCGCGATCTTCCCGATCGACGCCGAGACGCTGCGCTACCTGCAGTTCACCGGCCGGCCGCCGGAGCTCGTCGCGCTCGTCGAGGCCTACGCCAAGGAGCAGGGCCTCTGGCACGACGCGGGCAGCGAGGAGCCGACGTTCACGGACACCGTGACGCTCGACCTCGCGAGCGTCGTCCCGTCGATCGCCGGCCCGCGCCGCCCGCAGGACCGCGTCGCGCTCACCGAGTCCCAGGCGGCCTTCCGCCACGAGCTCAAGGGCTACGCGCCGGACTGCGACTTCACCGACGAGGGTGTCGACGAGTCCTTCCCTGCGAGCGACCCGCCGGCGGCGATGGAGCCCGGCGCGACCGAGCACGTCGGCTCGCCCGCCGGCGTTCCCGCGGTCGCCGAGCGCAGCGGGCGCCCACGCGTCCGGGTGACGCTCGCCGACGGGCGCCAGACGACGCTCGAGCACGGCCATGTCGTGATCGCCGCGATCACGAGCTGCACGAACACGTCAAACCCCTCGGTGATGCTCGCCTCCGGGCTGCTCGCCCGCAACGCGGTCGCACGCGGGCTGACGACGAAGCCGTGGGTCAAGACGTCGCTGGCACCGGGCTCGAAGGTCGTCACCGACTACCTGCTGCGCGCCGACCTGCAGGACGACCTGGACGCGCTCGGGTTCAACCTCGTCGGCTACGGCTGCACCACCTGCATCGGGAACTCCGGCCCGCTGCCCGAGGAGATCTCGGCGGCGGTCAACCGGGCCGACCTCGCGGTCTGCTCGGTGCTCTCGGGCAACCGCAACTTCGAGGGACGCATCAACCCGGACGTGAAGATGAACTACCTGGCCTCGCCGCCGCTCGTGGTCGCCTACGCGCTCGCCGGGACGATGGACATCGACCTGCGGGTCGATCCGCTGGGGCAGGACGCGGAGGGCCACGACGTCTACCTGCGCGACATCTGGCCCTCGAGCGCGGAGATCGCGCAGACGGTCGAGCAGGCCGTCCAGTCGGACATGTTCCGCAAGAGCTACGCCCAGGTCTACGACGGGGACGTCAACTGGAACGCGCTCGAGGTTCCCACGGGCGACCGCTACGCCTGGAGCGACACCTCCACGTACGTGCGCCGCCCGCCGTACTTCGACGGGATGCCGTCCGAGCCCGGGCCGGTGCAGGACATCCTCGGCGCGCGCGTCCTGGCGAAGCTCGGCGACAGCGTCACCACCGATCACATCTCGCCCGCCGGCGCGATCAAGAAGGACTCGCCGGCAGGGCACTACCTCATGAACTTCGGCGTCGGCGGCGGCGAGGGCCCGGCCGGCGAGGCGGCGGCCGGCGAGGACACGAGCGCCGAGGCCGCGATGATGCGCGACGTCCACGGGGTCGACCCGAAGGACTTCAACTCCTACGGGGCCCGGCGCGGCAACCACGAGGTCATGGTCCGCGGCACGTTCGCGAACATCCGGCTGCGCAACCAGCTGGCGCCCGGCACGGAGGGCGGGGTCACGCGCCATCTCCCGAGCGGCGACCAGATGTCGATCTTCGACGCGGCGGTGCGCTACGAGCGCGAGGGCACGCCGCTCGTCGTGCTCGGCGGCAAGGAGTACGGCTCGGGCTCCTCGCGCGACTGGGCGGCGAAGGGCACGCGCCTGCTCGGCGTGCGCGCGGTGATCGCCGAGAGCTTCGAGCGCATCCACCGCTCCAACCTCGTCGGGATGGGCGTGCTTCCGCTCCAGTTCCCCGCGGGCCACGACGCGGCCTCGCTGGGGCTCTCCGGGCAGGAGGTCTTCGCGATCACCGGGCTCGCCGGCCCGCTGAACGCCGGCGAGCTGCCGCGCCAGGTGACGGTCAACGCCGGCAACGTGGAGTTCACGGCGATCGTCCGGATCGACACGCCCAAGGAGGCGGACTACTTCCGCCACGGCGGGATCCTGCCCTACGTGCTGCGCCAGCTGGTGGCCGGCTGAGGGCGCGTCAGTCCGTTCGGCGCCTGAGCGTCAGCGCTCCGAGCGCCAGCGCGAGCACGCAGAAGCCGAGCGTGACGGCGGCGGCGACCGCGGCGCCCGAGCTGTCGCCGACGGCGATGTCGGCGAGCGCCTCGTAGGCGTAGGTCATCGGCAGCACCGCCGAGATCGCCTCGAGCGCCGCGGCCATCTGGTCGCGCGGGACGAACAGGCCGCACAGGAGCAGCTGCGGCAGGATGAACGCGGGCATGAACTGCACGGCCTGGAACTCGGTGGTCGCCAGCGAGCTCAGGCCCAGACCACAGGCCATTCCCAGCTCGGCGTTCAGCACCGCGACGCCGATCAGGGCGACCGTCGAGCCCTGCACGTCCAGCCCCAGCACGAGCACCGCGAAGGCGGAGGCGACGACCCCTTGGACGCCCGCCAGCAACGCGAAGGCCAGCGCGTAGCCGGCCACGAGGTCGCCGCGGCTCAGCGGCAGCGTCATCAAGCGCTCGAGCGTGCCGCTCGTGCGCTCGCGCAGCATCGTCACCGAGGTGACGAGGAACATGACGATCAGCGGGAAGATCCCCAGCAGCGGCGGGCAGACGTGCTGGAACTCCGCCTCGTTCGACTGGAAGAGCAGCTTCAGCAGCCCGAGCAGGACGAGCGGGACGAGCATGATCAGCGCCAGCGTGCGCGGGTCGCGGCGCAGCTGGTCGAGCAGCCGCCGGGCGGTGGCGATCGTCGCGCGGCGGCTCATGCGGCTCCGCCGTCCTGGCGCTCGATCAGCCGCACGAAGGCCTCGTCGAGGTCGTCGGTGCCGGTCTCGCGCCGCAGGCCGTCCGCCGTCGTCGTGGCGAGCAGGCGCCCCTCGCGCAGCAGGACGACCTCGTCGCAGCGCGCCGCCTCGTCGAGCACGTGCGTGGAGACGAGCAGCGTCGCGCCGCCGTCGCGCAGCCGGTCGAACAGCGCCCACAGGTCGCGCCGCAGCAGCGGGTCGAGCCCGACCGTGGGCTCGTCGAGGATCAGCAGCTCGGGCGTCCCGAGCAGCGCCCCCGCGAGCGAGACGCGGTGGCGCTGCCCGCCGGAGAGCCCGCCGACCGGGCGGTCGGCGTCGGCGCTGAGGCCGACGAGGTCGATCGCGCGCCGCACCTCGTCGTCGCCGCGGGCGAGGATCCGCGCGAGGTAGCGCACGTTCTCGGTCGCGCTGAGGTCGTCGTAGACCGAGCCCGACTGGGTCGTGTACGCGACGCGGCGGCGCAGCGACGGCGTCCCGGCCGGCTGGCCGAGCACGCTGACCGTCCCGCCCGCCACGTTCTGGACGCCGACGATCGCGCGCATCAGCGTCGACTTGCCGCTGCCGCTGGGGCCGATCAGCCCCGTGACGCGGCCGGCCGCGACGTCGAGGTCGATGCCCGGGAGGACCGTGCGCCCGCCGCGGTCGACCTGCAGCCCGCGGATGCTGATGGCGGGCGCGGTGCTCACCGGCGCCAGACTACGCGGCTGCGATAGCGTCGCGCACATGCAGATCCGCGCCGCAGTCCTCGAGGAATTCGCAAAGCCGCTCGTCGTGCAGGACGTCGAGCTCGACGGGCCCAAGGCCGGCGAGGTGCTCGTGCGGGTGGAGGCCTGCGGCGTCTGCCACACCGACATGTACACCGCGAGCGGCGTCGATCCCAGCGGCTACGCCCCGACCGTGCTCGGCCACGAGGGCGCCGGCGTCGTCGAGGCGATCGGCGAGGGCGTCACGTCGCTGAAGCCCGGCGACCACGTGCTGACGCTGTTCTCGCCGCAGTGCCGCGAGTGCATCCACTGCACCTCGGGCAAGACGAACATCTGCCTGGCGATCCGCGAGCAGCAGGGCCTCGGCCACCTGCCCGACGGCACGACGCGCCTGCACCGCGGCGAGGAGCGCATCCGCCACTTCATGGGCACGAGCACGTTCGCCGAGGCGACCGTGATGCCGGAGATCGCGCTCGCGAAGGTGCCCTCCGAGGCGGGGCTCGACGTCCTCTGCACGCTCGCCTGCGGCGCGACCACCGGCATCGGCGCGGCGCTCTACATCGCCAAGGTCGAGCCGGGATCCACGGTCGCCGTCTTCGGCGCGGGCCTCGTCGGCCTGGGCGCCGTCGCCGGCGCCAAGCTCGCCGGCGCCGACCGGATCATCATCGTCGACCCCAGCGCGGACCGGCGCAGGGAGGCGCTCGAGCTCGGCGCGACCGACGAGCTCGCCGGCGGCGAGGGCGTCGTCGGCGAGATCCTGGAGATGACCGGCGGCTTCGGCTCGGATTACACGTTCGAGGCGACCGGGCTGGTCACCGTCATGCGCCAGGCCGTCGAGGCCGCGCGCATGGGCTGGGGTCAGTGCGTGGTGGCCGGCGTCGCCGGGCGCGGCGAGACGCTCGACATCATCCCGCGCTACCTGATCACCGGCCGGCGCGTCGCGGGCGCCTCGTTCGGCGGCGCGCGCGGGCGCGACAACGTGCCCGAGCTCGCCCAGCTCTACCTCGACGGCAGGCTGCCGCTGGAGAAGTTCATCTCCCACCACCTCCCGCTCGAGCAGGTCAACGAGGCGTTCGACCTCATGCACCACCAGGACGGCATCCGCACGGTCCTGACGTTCTGAGCGTCAGTTGTTGCGCGCGATGTCGAGCGTCAGCGCCGAGGCGAACGCGACCCACGCGGCGTAGGGCACGAGCATCGCCGCCGCCGCCGCGTTGTGGCGGCGCACGAGGCCGATCAGCAGGACGATCGTCGTGAGCAGGGCGAGGATCTCGGCGAACGCGGCGCGCGGGGCGTGGCCGCGGAAGAAGATGACCGTCCAGCCGAGGTTCAGCGCGAGGTTCGCGGCGTAGAGGCCGAGCACGAGCCGCCGGCGCGGACCGCGGACGTCGCGCCAGGCGAGCGTCGCCGACGCCGCGAGCAGCACGTACAGCACCGTCCACACGGGGCCGAACAGCGCACCCGGTGGCTGCCAGGACGGCTTCTGCAGGTCGCGGTACCAGTCGCTGCCGACGTCGGTGGCCAGGCCCCCGGCGACGGCGACGCCGGTGACGGCGAGGCCCCAGGCGGCGGCTGCGCGGCGGATCGACGGAGCTTCGGTGCGCGCCATGGACAGGTTGTAGCGGGTCTGCCGATCCGGCTGCGCCGCGCTGCGGCGTCAGTGCGCGATCGGCGCCCGCAGGAACGCCGCGACCGCCGCGTGGTACTCGGGGACGTCGAGCAGGAACGAGTCGTGCCCCCAAGGGGAGGCGATTTCGACGTGCTCGGCCTCGACGCTGCCGGCCGTCAGCTGCTCGTGGACGTACGCAGAGTGCTCGCTGCCGAAGCGCCAGTCGGTGTCGAAGGACACCAGCAGGAAGCGCGTCGCGGCGCGCACGCGCGCGAGGTCGAGGCCCGGCTCGGCGAACGGCTCGAAGTAGTCCATGGGGCGCGTCAGGTACAGGTAGCTGAGCGCGTCGAAGCGGCTCAGGAACGTGCGGCCCTGATGGTCGAGGTAGCTCTCGACCTCGAAGTCGATGTCGAATGTCTGGTGGGCGTCGTGGCCGCGGCGGCGCTCGCGGTCGAACTTCAGCCGCAGCGACTCCGTCGAGACGTAGGTCAGGTGCGCCATCATCCGCGCGACGGCCATCCCGTGCGCCGGCCCGCGGCCTGTCCCGACGTAGTCGCCGTCCTGGAAGCCCGGGTCGCGCATGATCGCGGTGCGCGCGACGGCGGTGAAGCCGATGTTCTGCGCCGTCAGCCGCGCGCTGGCGCAGACGAGCACCGCCCGCTCGACCTGCTCGGGCGCGTCGAGCGCCCACTGCAGCACCTGCATCCCGCCGAGCGAGCCGCCGATCGCGCCGCGCAGGCGCTCGATCCCGAGGTGGGCGAGCAGCGCGCGATGGACGCTGACGAGGTCGCGGATCGTGAACTGCGGAAAGCGCATCCCGTAGGCGCGGGAGGACTCGGCGGGGTCCGGTGACGAGGGCCCCGTCGTGCCCGCGCAGCCGCCGAGCAGGTTGGGGCAGATGACGAACAGCTCGTCGGTGTCCAGCGGACGCCCGGGGCCGATGAGGGTGTCCCACCAGCCGCGCCGTCCGGGATCGCCGTGATGCCCGGCGGCATGCGCGTCACCGGTCAGCGCATGGCAGACGAAGACGGCGTTGCCGCGGTCGGGCGTCAGCTTCCCGTACGTCTCGTAGGCGACCTCGACCGGGCCGATCGCGGCACCGGACTCGAGCACGAGCGGGTCGTCCTGCGTGAACAGGACGACCCGCTGCGTCTCGACGCGGCCCAGACCCGGGCCGCTCTGTGTCATGCCGGCGCCGCCGCCTGCCTGGTCGCGGCGAGCGCCTGGTCCAGGTCGGCGAGCAGGTCGTCGATGTGCTCGATCCCGACCGACAGGCGGACGGTCTCCTGCGTGACGCCCGCCGCGGCCAGCTCCTCGTCGTTGAGCTGCGAGTGCGTCGTGGAGGCGTTGTGGATCGCCAGCGACTTGGCGTCCCCGATGTTCGCGAGGTGGCTGAAGAGCTCGAGGCTCTCGATGAACGTCTTGCCGGCCTCCAGGCCGCCCTTGACGCCGAACGTGACCAGGGCGCCGTAGCCGCCCGTCAGCACGCGGTCGGCGACCTGCCTGTAGGGGCTCGACTCCAGGCCCGGGTAGTTGACCCACTCGACGTCCGCGTGGTGCTCGAGGTGCCGCGCGACCGCGAACGCGTTCGCGTTGTGGCGCTCCATGCGCAGCGGCAGCGTCTCGACCCCCTGCAGGATCAGGAACGCGTTGAACGGCGAGATCGCCGCGCCGGTGTTCCGTAGCAGCACGGTCCGCACGCGGCCGATGTAGGCCGCCGCCTCCAGGGCGTCGCTCCAGACAACGCCGTGGTAGCTCGGATCGGGCTGCGTGAGGCCCGGGTAGCGCTCCGCATGGGCGACCCAGTCGAACTTCCCGCTGTCGACGACGGCGCCGCCGATCGAGGTGCCGTGGCCGCCGAGGAACTTCGTCAGCGAGTGCACGACGATGTCGGCGCCGAGGTCGAACGCGCGCGTCCCGACCGGGGTCGGGACGGTGTTGTCGAGGATCAGCGGCAGGCCCGCGGCGTGGGCGGCCTCGGCCCACGCGGGGATGTCGACGACGTTCAGGCGCGGGTTGCCGATGGTCTCGGCGAACACGAGCCGCGTCTTGTCGTCGACGAGCGCGGCGACGGCGCCCGGGTCGTCGGCGTCGACCCAGCGCACCTCGATGCCGTACTGGGGCAGCGTGTGGGCGAAGAGGTTGTAGGTGCCGCCGTAGAGCTGGCTGGTGGAGATGATGTTGTCGCCGGCGCGGGCGATGTTCAGCACCGAGTAGGTGACGGCGGCCTGCCCGGAGGCCGTCACGACCGAGCCGATGCCGCCCTCGAGGTCGGCCAGGCGCTGCTCGAGCACGGCCTGGGTCGGATTCATGATGCGCGTGTAGATGTTGCCGGGGACCTTCAGCGCGAACAGGTCGGCGGCGTGCTGCGTGTCGTCGAAGACGTACGAGGTCGTCTGGTAGATCGGGACGGCGCGGGCGTTGGTGGTCGGGTCCGGGACCTGGCCGCCATGCAGCGCGATGGTCTCGGGATGGAACTGGGGCTCGTCACTCATGCGGTGCTCCTGGCAATGTCGGGGACGTCCGTGCAGACCAAAATAGCTGAATCCCGATTGGTAAACGGATCAATCCGATGGCGCCGTGTTTGCGGTGGGCCGCAACCGGTGCTGCGCCGTACAGCGTAGAAATGGGCAAGATGACCACACACGTCGTCGCGCGGCCCGTCCGCGCTCCACGTGCCGACCGCATGGCGCAGACTGCTCCAGCCGCCCCCGCGCGAGTGCCCGACCGCCGCGAGCAACGGCTCCCC
>DATCDC010000055.1:0-24876 GCA_036510915.1 Solirubrobacteraceae bacterium
AGGCGGCCCGCCGCGTTGATGCGCGGCGCCAGCCGGAAGCCGATCGTCTGCTCGTCGATGCCGGCCGGATCGGCCTGGACGACGCGCAGCAGCGCGCGCAGGCCGGGACGCCGGGTGCGCGCGAGTGCGACGAGTCCCTCGCGCACGAGCCGGCGGTTCTCCCCGCGCAGCGGCACGCAGTCCGCGACCGTCGCCAGCGCGACGACGTCGAGGTCGGCATCGGCCTCGCGCGGGTCGCGGCCCGCGGCCTCGAAGAGCGCCGCGGCGAGCTTGTGGACGACGCCCGCGGCGCACAGGTCCGGCGCCGGGTAGCCGCCGACCAGCGGATGCACGATCGGGGCCGCAGGCAGCGTGCCGTCCGCGCGCGGCTGGTGGTGGTCGGTCACGACGACGTCGAGCCCGAGCTCGCGCGCGAGCGCGACCTCCTCCACCGCGGTGATGCCGCAGTCGGTCGTGATCAGCAGCTGCGCGCCGGCGGCCGCGAGGCGCTCGATCGTGGCGGCGCTGAGGCCGTAGCCGTCCTCGGTGCGGCTCGGCAGGAACCAGGAGACGTCCGCGCGGAGCGCGCGCAGCGTGCGCACGAGGATCGCCGTCGAGCACACGCCGTCGGCGTCGTAGTCCCCGTGGACGACGATCCGCGAGGGGCGCGCGACGTGGTCGGCGATCAGCGCGACCGCCTCGGCCATGCCCGCGAACTGCGAGGGGTCGTGGCGGTCCTCCGCCGCCAGGAATGCGCGCGCGGCGGCGGGATCGGCGAGACCGCGGCGCACGAGCACCTGCGCGACCGCGGAGCTGACGCTGAGCTCACGCTCGAGGCGCAGCAGGTCCGCGACGGGCGCGGGCGCGATGTCGAGGCGGACGTCCACGCGGTGACTCTAGGTGTGGGCCCGGACGGTCCTGGCTCGACTCAGCGCTGTGCGGGCTTCGCCCGCGATCTTCGATCTGCTCCGGCAGATCGAACCCTCTCAGAGGGACGTCACCTGGCCCCTTTCAGGGGGACGTCACAATTCCAGCGCCGGATTCCCCCGCTGCACGCCCAGCGCGTACGCGAAGCCGAGACCGAGCAGGGCGCCCGGGATCGCCTCGAGCGCGTTGGCGATGGTGATCGAATCGTTCGTCGGGATGCTGAAGCCGGCGAGGATGAACCCGACGATCACCGCCCCCACGATCGCGCACAGGAAGCTGCCGACGATGCCGCCCCAGAAGCGGTCCGGCACGAAGATGGCGAAGTGCCAGATGGAGAGGCCCATCATGACCCAGGCGAGAAGGCCCATCAGCGTCTCCCGTGACGGCGGTTGCGGGACCGTCGCGGCCCCTTCTTCTTCGGATCGTCCTTGAGGACGAGGTCCTCGGGCAGGAGGTCGCGCGAGAGATCCTCCTCGGGCTCAGCGGTCGCCGTCGCGACGTCGTCGGCGTGCAGGTCGCGCACCATCTCGTCGAACTCGGCCTTGCTGACCCCCTGAGCGGGATCGTCGGGTGCGGTGATCCGCCGCGGCGCGCGCTTGGGCCCCTGCGGCTCGACCTCGATCGAGGCGCCGCCGGCGGCGGTCGCGTAGGCCGGCACGTGGCCGTCGTTGGCCGCCGCGACGCGGGCGCGGCGCTGGCGCCAGACGCTCTCGCCCTCCTTCCAGTGCATGAGCACCGGCGAGGCGATGAAGATCGACGAGTAGGCGCCGGACAGCACGCCGACGGCGAGCGCGATCGCGAAGTCCTTCAGCGTCTGCCCGCCGAAGACGATCAGCGAGATGATCGGCAGCAGCGTGCAGGCCGACGTCGCCAGCGAACGCATCAGCACTTCGCTCATCGAGCGGTTGAGGATCTGCGAGAACGCGGCTCGCGGCATCCGCGGGACGTTCTCGCGCACGCGGTCGAACACGATGATCGTGTCGTACAGGGAGTAGCCCAAGATGGTGAGCAGGGCCGCCACGGTCGCGGTCGTCACCTCCAACCCGAAGAGCGCGTAGACGCCGGCCGTGATCAGGAGGTCGTGCATCAGGGCGATGAGCACCGGAACGGCGTAGCGCCACTCGAAGCGCAGCGCGATGTAGGAGCTGATCACGATCAGCGAGGCGATGATCGCGATGATCGCGCTGTTGGCGACGGTCCTGCCGAACGTCGGCCCGATCGTGTCGAAGCTGAAGGTGCCGCCCCCGAAGCGCTTGTTCAGCAGGCCCTCGACCTTGTTCTGGGTCGCCGGGGTGAGCGTCTCCGTCGAGATCTGGAACGCCTCACCGCTCTTGAAGTCCTTGCCCGAGATCCGCTGGATCTGCGCCTTGGAGAGGCCGACCGGCCCGATCGTGTCGCGGATCTGCTGCTCGCTCGCCTTCTGGGCGAGCTCCGCGGTCAGGCGCGTGCCCGAGGTGAAGTCGATGCCGAGGTTCAGGCCCTTGCCGCCGATCGCCAGCGCGCCGATCAGCAGGATCACGCCGCTGAGCGAGAAGAACCAGCGCGCGGAGCCCATGTAGTCCCAGCGGAAGCGCTGCTTCGTGGAGTTCGAGCCGAGCGCCGCCGGGTGGTTGATGAGGCCCGTCTGGCCCAGCGTGCCGAGCACGGCCTGGGTGAGCATCACCGCCGTCAGGAACGAGACGAGCGTGCCGACGCCGAGCGTGAACGCGAAGCCCTTGACCCCGGCCGTGGCGAGGATGAAGAGGATGAACGCGACCATGAACGTCACGACGTTCGCGTCGACGATCGCCGTGAGGCCCTTCTTGTAGCCCTGGGAGATGGCGAGCGGCACCGATCTGCCCGCGCGCAGCTCCTCCTTGACGCGTTCGAAGATGACGATGTTCGCGTCCGCCGCGACGCCGATCGTGAGGATCAGGCCCGCGATGCCCGGCAGCGTCAGCGTGATCGGGATCAGCTTGACCAGCGCGAACATGAAGATGCCGTAGACCAGCAGCGCGCCGATCGCGACCAGGCCCAGGACGCGGTAGATCACGAGCAGGAACAGCGAGACGAGGAGCAGGCCGACGAGGCCGGCGATCAGGCCCTGGTTGAGCGCCTGCTTGCCCAGCGTCGCCGAGACCGACGAGGAGGAGATCAGGTCGAGCTTCAGCGGCAGGGCGCCGGTCTGCAGCAGGTTCGCGAGGTTCTGGGCGGACTTGATCGTGAATCCGCCGGAGATCTGCGAGCCGCTGGAGGCGTCGATGCCCTCGGGGTTCTGCTGCCAGTCGATGTACGGCGTCGAGATGATCTCGTTGTCCAGCGCGATCGCGAAGTGCTGGAAGGACTGCTGGGCGCTGCCGCCGAAGTAGCTGTTCTGGCCGCGCTGGGCGATCTCCTTGGTGACCTTCTGCCAGATCCCGCGGCCCTTGTCGGTGAAGTCGAAGGTGACCGTCGGGCCGCCGGTGCCGCCGGGGCCGTTGTCGAAGTTCTGCTTGGGGTTCGTGATGTCCTTGCCGCTGAGCGCGGGCTGGTCCCTCAGGACGTAGAACTGGTCGCTCGGCGAGCCGTCGCTGTTCTTCTCGGCCTGCAGGACGACGGTGCCCGGCTTGACCTCGACGATGCGGGTGTTGGCGGTCGGGATCTTGCGGTCGACGATGTCCTTCTGCAGGTCGGACTTGACCTCCTGGGGCCCTGCCAGGACGGTCTGCGTCTTGTCGTTGACGAGGTAGAACGACCCGGCGGTCGTCTCCTTGCCGGTGTTCGTGGCCGGGCACTTGCTGGCGCGGATGACCGCGTCGTAGTGGCTCAGGCCGCCGACCGTGCCCGCCGAGGCGCCGCCGGTGACCGAGGCGTTCGTCGGGTCCGGCTTGCACTGGGCGTCGAGGACGTTCGGCTCCCAGTCGTAGAAGTACAGCTGGGCCGTCGTGCCGACCTGGCGGCGCGCCTCGTCGGCGTTCTTGGAGCCCGGCAGCGAGACGTCGATCTGGTCGGCGCCCGTGCGCTGGATCTCCGGCTCGGCGACGCCGAGCTTGTCGACCCGCTTGCGCATGATGTCGATCGCGCGCGTGATCGAGTCGCCGGTGACCTTCGTCTCCTTGGTCGGCTTCGCCTGGTAGATCAGCGAGACGCCGCCCTTGAGGTCGAGGCCGAGCTTCGTCGGCTGCGTCGCGATGACCGCCAGCGACGCGGCCAGCAGGCCGGCGATGAAGATCAGGATGAAGAGGTTTCTGCGGCGGTCGGTCATCGCGGGTGGGAGCTACTTCTCCGGGGTGAGGACGAGCAGCATGCCGCCGTCCTCGTCGTAGGCGGGAAAGAGATCTGCTGTGGCGCGGGCGGGAAGGTCGCCCTCGGCGTTGACCTCGACCGGCTTGGCGAGTGCGCGCACGCCCCACTCGAGCACCGTCGCGACGGGGTCCTCACCGTTCTGGAAGACCAGGCCGAGGACGTCGCCGACGGGCCGTCCGATGACGCGCTCGTCGTCCAGGCCGGTCAGCTCGAAGGCGCCGCGCCCGCACGCGATCACACGGCCCTGCTGGTCGCAGACGAAGAACGCCGCGTCGGGCGCGGGGTAGTAGTCGTCGAGCAGCTCGAACAGGAACCCGAAGCCGCACTTCTCGCAGCCCTTGGGTTCCGAGCGGAATCCGGCGTTGCGATCGGTGGCTGCCGAGCGATTGCCGCAGCTGGGACAGATGAAGTGATGCGCCATGGACTCCCGCTGAGAAGGGTACGCATCGCGCGGCCGACCTGCGCCGCCGCGCGCGGCGACGGTGCTCCCAGGCGCGCCCACGGTCAGAAGAGGACCGGGTCCTGCGGGGGCTCGAGACCCAGATGCGCGTAGGCGCGGGCCGTCGCCGTGCGCCCGCGCGGCGTGCGGCGGATGAAGCCGCACTGCAGCAGGTAGGGCTCGTAGACGTCCTCGATCGTGTCCGACTCCTCTCCGACCGCGATGGCCAGTGTCGAGAGGCCGACGGCGCTCCCCGCGAAGGTGTCGCACAGCGCGCCGAGGATCTCGCGGTCCAGGCGATCCAGGCCCGACTCGTCGACCTCGAGGAGGGTCAGCGCGCTGTCGGCGGCCGCGGCGGTCACGACGCCCGTGCCGCGAACCTCGGCCCAGTCGCGCACCCGGCGCAGCAGGCGGTTCGCCACGCGCGGCGTGCCGCGGCTGCGGCGCGCGATCGCCAGCGCGCCGGCCTCGTCGAGCTGGACACCGAGGATCCGCGCGGAACGGTGGACGATCGTCCCGAGCTCATCGGGCGTGTAGGCGTCGAGGCGGTGCTGGATCCCGAAGCGGTCGCGCAGCGGCGTGGAGAGCAGACCCGCGCGCGTCGTCGCGCCGACGAGCGTGAACGGCGGCAGTTCGAGCGTGACGACCCGGGCCCCGGCGCCCTGCCCGATCGTGATCGGCAGGCGACTGTCCTCCATCGCGGGGTAGAACGTCTCCTCCAGCGCGCGGTTCAGCCGGTGGATCTCGTCCACGAAGAAGATCGTCCCGGGCTCCAGCGCCGTCAGCAGCGCCGCGATGTCGCCCTTGCGCTCGAGCGCCGGGCCGGCGGTCTGCACGAACGGCGCGCCGAGCTCTTCGGCGATGATCTGCGCCAGCGAGGTCTTTCCCAGGCCCGGAGGGCCTGCGAGCAGCACGTGGTCGAGCGGCTCCTCACGCGCGGCCGCCGCCTGCAGGGAGACGGTCAGCTGCTCGCGCATCTGCTCCTGGCCGACGAAGTCCGCCAGCCGGCGCGGGCGCAGCGAGCGCTCGAGGTCGTCCTCGCCGGCGAGCGCGCCGGGCGTGTGGATGCGCGGCTCGTCCATCATCCACGCGCCGCCTTCAGCGCGCTCGAGAGCAGCTCCTCGGCGCTGTCGCCGCTGGCGCGGGCGATCAGGCTCTCGGCCTCGGCGGGCGCGAAACCGAGCTCGAGCAGGCCGTCGCGGGCGATCCGCCGCGGGTCGTCCCCGCGCGTGACGACGATCGTGTGGTCCTCGCCCTCGATGCCGCCGACCTTCTCGCGCAGCTCGACGATGATCCGCTCGGCCGTGCGCTTGCCGATGCCGGGGACGGCCTGGAAGCGGCCGGCGTCGCCCGCCGCCAGCGCGCTGACGAGCTCGCGCGGCGCGCCGGCGCCGAGGACCGCGAGGGCGACCTTCGGCCCGACGCCCTGGACGCCCAGCAGCATGAGGAAGAGATCGCGCTCCTCCTCGGCGGCGAACCCGAAGAGCTGGATCGTGTCGTCGCGCACGACGAGATGGCTGTGGAGCGAGACCGGGCGTCCGACCGCGGGCACGTGCTTGAGGGTCTCGGCCGAGACGGCCAGGCGGTAGCCGACCCCGCCGGCCGTCTCCAGGACGACGTGGTCGGGGCGGCGGACCGCCACCTCCCCCGCGACGAGCGCGATCACCGCGCGCCCGCCAGCAACGCGCCGGCCGTCGCGGCCTGCAGCGGCGCGTGGTTGCAGTGGCAGATCGCGACGGCGAGCGCGTCCGCCGCGTGGTCGGGCCTCGGCGCGCGCTCGAGCGCGAGCAGCGCCTGCACCATGCGCGTGACCTGCTCCTTCGGCGCGCGGCCGCTGCCGCAGACCGCGCCCTTGACCTGTTGGGGGGTGTAGTCGCTGCAGGGGATCCCGCGGCGCCCGGCGGCCAGCAGGATGACGCCGCGCGCCTGTCCGACGGCGAAGGCGCTGCGCACGTTCTGCCCGAAGTAGAGGGCCTCCATCGCCAGCGCGTCGGGGCGGTGCCGCTCGAGCAGCTCCTCGACGCGCGCGAACAACGCCGCGAGCCGGACCTCGGGCGCTCCGCCGGCAGCCGTCGCCGCGACGCCGCCGTCGAGGGCGACGAGCCGCCCGCCGCGCCGTGCCACCACGCCGAAGCCCGTATTCGCGATGCCGGGATCGATGCCGAGGACGACCACGTGACGGGATTCTGCGCATCGCGCCGGATGCCTCCCCGGCGCGGCGCCTACGACATCTGTCCGGTCGCCGTCGCGGAGTGCCCGCGCCGGCCTCCCAGGGCCGATAGGCGTGCCATGCTCCTTTCGGGTGGTGAACGCATGGCACTCCGCGGCCAGCTCGCCGACGCCGAGGCGCGGATCCGCTCGCTCGAGAACCGCCTGCGCGACGGGGAGACCCGCGACCCGCGCACCCGCCTGCTCTCCAACGACGCCTTCGTCCACGCCGCCGAGCGCGCGCTGGCGCTGGCCACCGCCGAGGGGCGGCCCGTGACCGCCGCCATCATCGACGTCGACGGCTTCCGCAGGCTCAACGTCCGCTGCGGGCCACAGGCCGGCGACGCGGTGCTCGTCGATCTGGTCGCGCGCGTGCGGAGCCTGACGCGCAGCTACGACGTGCTGGGGCGCTCGGGCGCCGACGAGATCACCATCCTCATGCCCGGCACCGACCAGGCCGGCGCGCAGGCGCGCTGCGACCGCCTGATCCGCGACCTGAAGGGCTGCGAGCGGCCCGGGGTCGGCGTCGTCACCGTCTCGGCCGGCGTCGCGGCGCTGATCGACGGCGGTTCGCTCGCCGAGCTCCTGGGAGCCGCGCAGGCGGGTCTGGAACGCGCGCGGGCGCTCGGCGGCGCGCGCAGCGCGGTGCGCCTCGCGGACGAGGTGCGCGACGCGAACCCGGCCCATGCCGCCGTCGTCGAGGCGATCGCCATGACGCTGCTCGAGCGCGACCGCTACACGGGCGAGCACTCGGCGGCGGTCGTCGAGCTGAGCCGCCGCGTCGCGATGCAGCTCGGGCTCGACGAGCGCGAGGTCGAGCAGGTCGCCGCCGCCGCGCTGCTGCACGACATCGGCAAGGTCGCGATGCCGGACCGCATCCTCAACAAGCCCGGCGCGCTCGACGAGCGCGAGTGGGCGCTCATGCGCGAGCACCCGATCGTCGGCGAGCGCATCCTGCGCGCGATCCCCGGCATGGGCGCCGTCGCGCGGATCGTGCGCCACGAGCACGAGAGCTTCGACGGCACGGGCTACCCCGACGGGCTCGTCGGCGACGCGATCCCGATCGGCAGCCGGATCATCCTGGCCTGCGACACGTACAGCGCGATCACCACCGCGCGGGCCTACCGCCCGGCGCAGACCCACCACTTCGCGATCACCGAGCTGACGCGCTGCGCCGGCGCGCAGTTCGACCCGCGCGTCACCGAGGCGCTGATCGGGTGCCTGTACTGGGACGCCCAGCAGGGGCACCGCGCCGGCACGCCGATGGGCGCGCCCGCGCCGGCGCGCCGGGACGAGCCAGGCGCGCCGCAGGCGCTCAGCGCCTGACGACCTCGCCCTCGGACACGCGCTCGAGGCCCAGCCAGCAGAACTCCATCACGCGGTCGACGGCCCAGGAGCGCGGCACGTCCTGATGCTCGTACCACCAGTTCGCGATCGCCTGGGTCGCGCCGGTCAGCAGTGAGGCCTGCGCCTCGAGGAAGAGCGCGCGCTGCTCCGGGGTGATGTGCGGATTCTCGTGGCGGTCGGGGTCGGCGGCCATCAGCGTCGCGACGACGCCGATCGCCTGCGCGCGCACGCCGGCGATCGCCTCGGCGACCTCGGGGTCGGCCGCGTCGCGGAAGAGCGCGCGCCACGCCTCGCGATGCTGCTCGACGAACGAGAGGAAGGCGTCGACCCCGCCGCGCAGGCGCTCCTCCCCCGTCGCGCCGCTCTCGGCGTTCGCCTGCAGCCGGCGGAAGATCTCGCTGGCATGGCGCTCGACCAGCTCGGCGTGCAGCTCGCGCTTGGAGGCGAAGTGCTCGTAGATCAGCGCCTTGGACACGCCCGCGGCGGATGCGATCTCGTCGAGCGACGCGCCGTGGTAGCCGGACCGCGCGAAGACCTCGCTGGCGGCGTCGAGCAGCTCGTCACGGCGTTCGGCGGCGCTCAGGCGCCGGCGTGGACGATCGGACATGAGGACGCATCCTCGCAGGGTCCGGCCGGTGCGTAGGGTTCGCCGATGGGGACAGGGGTCCACGACTGGGAGGGCGAGGGCCTGCTCGCGGGCCTCGACGGGCCGGCGCGGGCGCAGCGCAGCGTGCTCCTGGACGAGCTCGCCGCCGAGGGCGTGCGCGACGAGGAGCTGCGCGAGGCGGTCCGCGAAGGGCGGCTCGCCGCGCTGTCGGCGGAGCTGCTGCTCGGCGGCCCCGCCCGCTTCAGCGCCAACGAGGTCGCCGCGCAGACCGGGCTGGACCTCGACCTCCTGCTGGGCCTGCGCCGCGCGAACGGCACCCCGGTCGGCGACCCTGACGCGCTGCAGTTCAACGACACCGACATGGAGCTCAGCCGGCTGACGGCGGAGCTGGCGCAGACGGGGCTGACCTCCGCGCAGATCCATGACACGGCGCGCGTGATGGCGAGTGCCCTGCGCCCGCTGGCCGACGCGATGACATCGGTGATCTCCGAGCTCTCCTACGCCCCCGACCTGTCGGAGGCCGAGCTGTCGGCGCGCTTTCGCGAGCAGGTCCAGACGTTCGGCCCGTACATCGGCCCGCTGCTGGAGGCGAACATCGCGCTGCACCTGCGCGCCGCCGTGCGCGACGCCGCGATCGCCGCCGCCGAGGAGGCCAGCGGCGCGCAGCTCCCTGGCACGCGCCGGATCACGGTCGCCTTCGCTGACCTGGTCGGCTTCACGCGCCTGGGCGAGGAGCTGCCGCCCGACGAGCTCGAACGCGTCGCGAGCCGCCTCGGCGTGCTGACCTCAGAGCTGCTGCGCCCGCCGGTCCGCCTGGTCAAGACGATCGGCGACGCGGTGATGCTCGCCTCACCCGAGCCGGCGGCGCTGATCGACGCGACGCTCGACCTCGTCGAGGCCGCCGATGCCGCCGGCGCCGCATTCCCGCAGCTGCGGGCCGGCATCGCCACCGGCACCGCCGTGGCGCGCGCCGGCGACTGGTTCGGGCGGCCGGTGAACCTCGCGAGCCGGCTGACGTCGCTGGCCCGCGCCGGCAGCGTCCTGGCGACGCGGGACGTGCGCGACGCCGACGAGCCGGGACGCCACCACTGGTCGGACGCGGGCGTGCGGCGCATCCGCGGCGTCCCTGAGCCGGTGCCGCTCCACCGGGTGCGCCCGGCGCGCAGCCGAGACGGCCGCGCGGTCTAGCCCTGCGCCGCGACGGGCCGGCGCAGGCCGCGCACCGCCGGGACCGCCAGGCACGCGAGCGCGGCGAGCACCGCGAGCACGCTGCCCAGCCGCATCGCCGTCTCGATGCCGATCGCCGCCGCGATCGGGCCGGCGAGCGCCAGGCCCACCGGCATGAGCCCGACCGACGCGGCCCAGTCGTAGGCGGCGACCCGCGCCAGGGCCGCCGGCTCGATCTGCTCCTGGATGTTCGTCTCCCAGAGCGTGAAGAGCAGCGCGACGCCGATGCCGCTGATGAGCTCGAGCGCGGCGATCCCGATCGTCCCCAGGCCGCTGGCGACGAACGCGCCCTGCAGCGCCGCGACGAGCATCGCCAGGAAGGCCGCGCGCAGGGTGTGGAGGGGCTTCAGGCGCAGCGCCAGCACGCTGCCGGCGACGGCGCCGACGCCGAATCCGGCGGTGATGATCCCCCAGCTCGTCGCGCCGTTCAGATTCGTCTGCGCGATCGACGGGCCGAGCACGAACACGGACGGCAGGACGAGCACGTGGTAGGCGATGAGCGCGAGCAGGCCGGGAATCATCCAGCCGGTCCCCGTGACGATCGCCCAGCCCTCGCGCAGCTCACGCACGAGGTCGTGCGGAGCCTCATCGCCCTCGGCCGGGATCTGCGCCGGTCGCAGGCGCGAGAGGCACGCGGCGCTGACGAGGAACGTCGCGGCATCGATCGCGATCGCCTCGCCGGGGCCGGAGGCGGCGATCAGCGCCGCGGCGATGACCGGGCCGCCGACCATGCCGATGTTCGAGGCCAACCCCAGCAGTGCGTTGGCCTCTTGGACGCGCGCGGCGCCGACGGTCTGCGGGATCAGCCCGTTGAGCGCGGGGCCGAAGAACGCGTCGGCGGTGCCGAAGCACGCCATCAGCACCACGAGCATCCAGATCTGCGCCGAGCCGGTGAGCAGCAGCGCGGCCATCGTCCCCTGCGTCGTGGCGCGCACGAGGTCGGCGACGAGCATGACGCGCCGGCGGCCCAGCCGGTCCGACAGCGCGCCCCCCGGCAGCGCGACGATGAGGAACGGCAGCGCCGCGGCGGCCGTCACCCAGCCCAGGTCGGCGACCGTGCCGATGTCCAGCACCGCGAAGGCGAGCGCGACGTACGTGATGCGGTCGCCGATGACCGACAGGGCCTGCCCGGCGAACAGCAGGCGGTAGCGCGGCTCGCGCCGCAGCACCCCGGGCACGAGGCGCCGCAGCCGCCGGCGCGCGGCGGTGCTCATGACGCGCTGCGGGCGGCGGTCAGCCGGCCACGCGCTCGAGGATCTCGGCGTCGACGTCGAAGTTCGCGTGGACCTCGTTGACGTCGTCGTTGTCCTCGAGGGCGTCGATCAGGCGCATGAGCTTCGCGGCGGTGACCTCGTCGATCTCCACGCGCGTCTTGGGCAGCTGGGTGACCTCGGCGGACTCGAACGCGATCCCGGCCGCCTCGAGCGCTGCGCGCACGGCCGTCAGGTCCGCGGGCTCGGCGACGATCTCGTAGATGTCGTCGTCGACCTGGATGTCCTCGGCGCCCGCGTCGATCGCGACGACGAGGTCGTCCTCGGAGTGCGCGCCCGCGTCCACGATCACGACGCCCTTCTTGTCGAAGAGGTAGGCGACCGAGCCCGGCTCGCCGAGGCTGCCGCCGTGCTTGGTCAGCAGGTGGCGCATGTCGGCGCCGGTGCGGTTGCGGTTGTCGGTCAGCGCGTCGATCAGCAACGCCACGCCACCGGGGCCGTAGCCCTCGTACAGGACGTTCTCGTAGGACTCGGCGTCCGCGCCCTCGCCGGTGCCCTTGGCGATCGCGCGCTCGATGTTGTCCTTGGGCATCGAGGCGTCCTTGGCCTTCTGCACCGCGAGGCCGAGCGACGGGTTGCCGTCGGGGTCACCGCCGCCCTCCTTGGCGGCGACGGTGATGGCGCGCGCGAGCTTCGTGAAGAGCTTCCCGCGGCGCGCGTCGACGATCGCCTTCTTGTGCTTGATCCCCGCCCATTTCGAATGCCCGGACATGCCCCGAGGATACCCGCGAACGTCGACGCGGAGGCGGCGCAGGGGCGCGTCCTGGCTAGGATCGGCGCCGATGAGCGTTCCAGCGGAGATCTTCAAGGCCTACGACATTCGCGGCCTCTACGGCGAGCAGATCGACGGCGACACCGCCGAGCTGATCGGCCGCGCCTTCGCGCGCGTGCTCTCGAACCTGTCGGGGCGCAAGGCGAGCGACCTCGGCATCGGCCTCGGCCGCGACATGCGCCTGCAGGCCCCTGAGCTGGCCGAGCGCTACAAGACCGGCCTGATGGCCGAGGGCGTGCACGTCGTCGACGCGGGGATGGTCGGGACGGAGATGCTCTACTGGCTCGTCGGCTCGCGCGAGCTCGACGGCGGCCTGATGTGCACCGCCTCGCACAACCCGAAGGCCTACACGGGGGCCAAGCTCGTCAAGAAGGGTGCGATCGCGCTGTCGGGCGACGCCGGCATCCAGGACATCCGCCGCGAGATCGAGGCCGGCATGGGCAAGGCTCCGGGCGGCGGCACGTCCGAGACGATCCAGATCTTCAACCCGTTCCGGGCCGCGGCGATGAAGTTCATCGACCCGGCGAAGATCAAGCCGCTGAAGGTCGTCGCCGACGGCGGCAACGGCATGGCGGGCCCGATGGTCGGCCCCCTGCTCGAGCACCTCGGGATCGAGCTCGTCCCCGCCTACTGGACGCCGGACGGCAACTTCCCCGACCACGAGCCCAACCCGCTGCTGCCCGAGAACCGCGAGTTCATCATGGGCGAGGTCGTCGCCCGGGAGGCCGACCTGGGCATCGCCTGGGACGGCGACGCCGACCGCTGCTTCTTCATCGACGACACCGGCGCGTTCGTCGACGGCGACTTCCTGACGGCGCTGCTCGCCGAGAGCCTGCTGAGGAACAGCCCGGGCGCGACGATCCTCTACGACGTGCGCGCCTCGCGGGCCGTCGCCGACGTCGTCGCCCGGCACGGCGGCCGCTCGCTGCCCAACCGCGTCGGGCACGCGTTCTTCAAGACGCGGATGCGCGAGGAGGACGCCATCTTCGGCGGCGAGGTGTCGGGCCACTACTACTTCCGCGACTTCTACTGCGCGGACTCCGGGACGATCCCCGCGCTGCTGATGCTCGAGCTGCTCTCCGAGTCGGGCGCGAAGCTCAGCGACCTGGTGGGCCGCTTTCACGAGACGTACTTCATCTCCGGAGAGATCAACTCCCAGGTCGCGGACGCCGGCGCCAAGATGGCCGAGATCGAGGCGCGCTACGGCCGGGCCCAGGGGTCACGGATCAGCCACCTGGACGGGGTCAGCGTCGACTTCGACGACTGGCACTTCAACGTGCGCCCCTCGAACACCGAGCCGCTGCTGCGCCTGTGCCTGGAGTCGCTCGTCAGCCGCGAGGACATGGAGCGCCGGCGCGACGAGGTGCTCGCGCTGATCCGCGCGTCATGAGCGCGGCGACCTGGGATCCGGACGGCGAGCCTGCGCGGCGCGCCGCCGCGCAGGGCATCCACTGCATCCCGGTTCCCACGCCCTTCGCGGTCGGACGGGTCAACACGTACCTGATCGAGGACGACCCGCTGACGCTGCTCGACGTCGGGCCGAACTCCGGGCGCGCGCTCGACGCCCTGGAGACCGGCCTCGCCGCCCATGGACGGCGGGTCGAGGACCTCGAGCGCATCGTCATCAGCCACCAGCACATGGATCACCTGGGCCTGGTCGACATCCTCGCGCGCCGCTCGGGGGCCGAGGTCGCGGCGCTGGGCGCGCTGGCCCCCTGGCTCGCCCGTTATGGGGAGTTCCAGGACGCCGACGACGCGTTCGCCGAGGCGGTCATGGCGCGCAACGGCATCCCGCCGGAGACGCGCCTGGCGCTGCGCTCGGTCTCGCACGCGTTCCGCGGCTGGGGCGCGAAGGCGACCGTCACGCTGCCGCTCGCCGAGGGCGACGTCCTGCGCTTCCGCGACCGCAGCCTGCGCGTCCACCACCGCCCGGGGCACTCGCCGTCGGACACCGTCTTCCACGACCCCGCGCGCCGCACGCTGCTGGCCGCCGACCACCTGATCAAGCACATCTCGTCGAACCCGCTGATCGCGCGCCCGCTCGACGCCCCGCTCGACGACCCGCTGATCGCGCGCGGCCTGGAGCGGCCGAAGTCGCTCGTCATCTATCTGGAGTCGCTGGCGACGACCCGCGCGATGGACGAGGTCGACCTGATCCTCCCCGGGCACGGCCAGGCCTTCACCGACCACCGCAGCCTGATCGACGAGCGCGTGCGCCTGCACGCGCGCCGCGCCGCGAAGATCCACCGCATGGTCGCCGAGGAGCCGCGGACGGCATACGAGGTGGCACAGAAGATGTGGGGCAACGTCGCCGTCACGCAGGCCTACCTGACGCTCTCCGAGGTGCTCGGGCACATGGACCTGCTGCTCGGCGACGGGCGCGTCGCCGAGGTGGTCGACGCCGAGGGGGTCGTGCACTTCGAGAGCCTGCGCGCGCCGGTCAGCCGAGCAGCGTCCTGACGAGCGCGTCGAGCTCGCGCACCGTGCGCTCCCAGGTGAAGGTGGCCGCGCGGGCGCGGCCCGCGGCGATCAGCGCCGCGTCGCCGAGCGCCCTCTCGACGGCATCGGCGATCTCCTCCTGCGCCTCGGGGTCCGCGTAGCGCGCGCCGTCCGCGCACGTCTCGGGCAGCGCGCCGGCGCGCCCGGCCACGACCGGCGTCCCGCTCGCCATCGCCTCGACGGCGGTCAGCCCGAACCCCTCGTGGCGCGAGGGCAGGACGAACGCCTCGGCGCCGGCATAGAGGCCCGGGAGCAGCGGATCGGGGACGTGCCCGAGGAACCGCAGCGCCGACGGCGCTCGCGCATCGCGGAACTGCGGGCGGTCGCCTCCGGCCACGACGACGTCGAGCCCGCGCGCCGCCAGGCGCTGCGCGGTCAGCCCGAGCGCGCCGAGGTTCTTGCGCGCCGTGCGGCTCGCGACGGTGAGGACGTAGGGCCGCGTCAGCCCGAGCGCGCTGCGCGCCCGCCCGGCGTCGGCCGCGGGCGAGAAGCGCCCGTCCACGCCGCCGGGAATCACGACGACCCGCTCCGGGTCGACGCCGAGCAGCTCAATGAGCTCCGCGCGCGCGAACGCGCTCGGCGTCACGACCCGCACCGCGCCGCGGGCGATCCGCGGCAGGACGCGGCGCTGCCAGGCGACGTACGTGCCCGAGTACCACGCGGGCTCGCGCAGGGCGGCGGCGTCGTGGATCACCACGACGTTGCGACGGAACGCCAGCGGCGCGAGGTTCGCCGGGTTCAGCAGCAGCTCGGCATGGCGCGCGCGGACCGGCAGCACCGCCTGCTCCCAGACGTGGCCGGCCCGGTGGGCGAGACCGGCGGGCGGCCACGCGACGACGTAGCGCTCGGCGTCCAGCCGCGGAAGGCCGGCGGCGAGCTCGCGCGCCCAGCGCTCCACCCCGCCGAGCTCCGGCCGCGCCGCGGCGCGCGCGTTGAGGAGGACCGTCACGGGGCGCGAGTGTAGGCGGCGCGCCCGGCGGGGTATGGTCGTGGCTGTGGACGACGCCGCTGTCGAAGCGGGGATCCGGGAGGCCGGAGGCGAGCTCGCCGCCGCGCTGCCGCAGGGCTCGCGCGGGCCGCTGCGCGCGCTCGACGACCGCGCGATGGACTTCGCCTCGCAGGACGCCGAGCTGCGCGCGGCGCTCTTCCGCTTCGTCGACGTCGTCCCCGCATGCCGCTCGCTCGACGACCTCGCCCGTCACCTGACCGGCTTCCTCGACGACGTCGAGGATCCGCCGCAGCCGATCGGCATCGCGATGCGGATGGGCGACTCGCGCGCCGGCCGCGCCGCGCTCGGCGCCGCCGCGGCGGCGGGGGTGCGGCGGATGGCGCACCGCTTCATCGTCGGCCAGACGCCGCGTGAGGCCCACGGCGTGCTGCGCGGCCTCTGGGAGGACGGGGTCGCCGCCTCCGTCGACCTGCTCGGCGAGGCGACCGTCACCGCCGGCGAGGCCGACCGCTACGCGGCGCGTTGCGCCTCGGCGCTCGACGACCTCGCGGCGGTCTATGCCCCGCTCCCGCCGCGCCAGCTGCTGGAGCGCGACAGCGCCGGCCCGACGCCGCGCGTGAACCTGTCGGTCAAGGTCTCCGCGCTGACGCCGCTGCTGCGCCCTGAAGCCCCGGAGCTGGGCAAGCGCGACGCGGCGGTGCGCCTGCGCGGCCTGCTGCGGCGCGCGCGCGAGCTGCGCGCCCACCTGCACATCGACATGGAGTCCTTCGACTCGCACGAGGCGGTGACCGGGCTCGTGCTCGAGCTGCTCGGCGAGGAGGAGTTCCGCGAGGGCCCCTCGACCGGGCTCGTGCTGCAGGCCTACCTGCGCGACTCCCCCGCGCTGCTCGACCGGATCCTCGCGTGGGCTGCGACCGACCGGCGCCCGCTGCCGCTGACGATCCGCCTCGTGAAGGGCGCCTACTGGGATCACGAGATCGTCGAGGCGCGCCAGCACGGCTGGGAGGCGCCCGTCTTCGAGGTCAAGGCCGAGTCCGACCGCAACTTCGAGGCGCTCACGACGACGCTGCTCGAGGCCCGCCCGCGGGTGCGCGTCGCGATCGCCTCGCACAACCTGCGCTCGGTCGCGCACGCGATCGCCGTCAACCGGCTGCTCGGCGGCGCGCCCGCGGATGTCGAGTTCCAGGTGCTGCGCGGGCTCGGGGACGACCTGCAGGGCGCGCTCGCCGCGACGGGCGGGCGCGTGCGGGCCTACTGCCCGGTCGGCGACCTCGTCGCCGGGATGGCCTACCTCGTGCGCCGGCTGCTCGAGAACACGAGCAACGAGAGCTTCCTCGCCGAGCAGGCCGCCGGCGTGCCCCTCGACGAGCTGCTGGCGGCTCCCTGATGGCGCTCGAGCCCTTCCGCAACCAGTCGGTGCTCGAGCTGCGCCGCGCGCCTCAGCGCGAGAGGCTGCTGGCGGCGCTCGGCGCGCTCGACGCCGAGCTGCCGCTGCACGTCCCGGTCTGGATCGGAGAGAACCGGCGGATGGGCGACGAGCTGACCTCGACGGATCCTGGGAACCCCGAGCGCGTCGTCGCGGTGAGCGCCGCCGCCACCCCCGCCGAGATCGAGGACGCGGTCGCCCGCGCGGCCGCCACGGCACGGTCCTGGGCGGCGACTCCGGCCGAGAGCCGCGCCGCGGCGCTGCTGCGCGCTGCGGCCCTCCTGCGCGAGCGCCGCCACCGCCTCGCCGCGCTGGCCGTGCGCGAGTGCGCCAAGCCCTGGGCCGAGGCCGACGCCGACGTCTGCGAGGCGATCGACTTCCTCGAGTACTACGCGCGCGGCGCGATCGCGCTCGAGCGGACGCCGCCGGGCCTGCTGCAGATGCCCGGTGAGCGCAACACGCTCTCCTACCGCCCGCGCGGCGTCGTCGCGGTGATCGCGCCGTGGAACTTCCCGCTCGCGATCCCGCTCGGCATGACGGCGGCCGGGCTCGCCACCGGGAACACGGCGATCCTGAAGCCCGCCGAGCAGGCGCCCGGGTGTGCGCTGGAGCTCGTCCGGGCGCTGCGCGAGGGCGGCGTCCCGGCCGGCGCGATCGCGCTGCTGCCCGGCGCGGGCGAGGTGGGCGCCGCGCTCGTGCGCCACCGCGATGTCGCGACCGTCGCCTTCACCGGGTCGGTCGCCGTCGGGCTCGACATCCTCGCCGCCGCGGCGCAGGTGCCCACGGGCGCGAACCGGCTGACACGCGTCGTCGGCGAGATGGGCGGCAAGAACTGCGTCATCGTCGACGCCGATGCCGACCTGGACGACGCCGTGCCGGGCATCGTGCGCTCCGCATTCGACTTCGCCGGGCAGAAGTGCTCGGCGGCCTCGCGCGTGCTCGTGCACGAGGCGCTCGCCGACGCCCTGCTCACGCGACTGGCGGGCGCCGTCGACGTGCTCGTCGTCGGGCAGGCCGCCACTTTCGGCACGGCCGTCCCGCCGGTGATCGAGCAGTCCGCCCAGGAGCGCGTGCGCCGCTACGCCGAGCTCGGCGCGCGCAGCGGCCGGGTGATCACCGCCCGGGCGGCCGACGTTCCCGCGGCGGGCTGGTTCTGCGCGCCGACCGTCGCGGGCGACCTGCCCGGCGACTCGCCGCTGCTGACCGAGGAGATCTTCGGCCCCGTGCTCGCGGTCGAGCCGGTCGCGAGCGTCGACGCCGCCTGCGACCGCGTCGACGAGCTGGCGTTCGCCCTGACCGGCGGGCTCTACTGCCGCAACCCCCGCACGGTCGAGCATGTCGTCGCCCGCTCGCCCGTCGGGAACCTCTACGTCAACCGGCCGATCACCGGAGCGATGGTCGGACGCCAGCCGTTCGGCGGCAACCGCCTGTCGGGGACGGGCTCGAAGGCCGGCGGCCCGGACTACCTGCTGCAGTTCGTGGAGCCGCAGGTGGTCACCGAGAACACCGTACGACACGGACTGGTGGTGTGAGATGGAGCAGCGCGTGAGCCTGATCACGCTCGGCGTGGCCGACCCGGGCCGCGCGCGGGCGTTCTACGAGGCGCTCGGCTGGCGCACCGGGGCCGAGCCGGGCGACGGCGTGGTGTTCTTCCAGGCCGGCGGCATGGTCCTGGCGCTCTGGGACCGCGCGGCGCTCGAACACGACAGCGGCGTCGTCGACGGCGGCGGATGGGGCGGCATCGCGCTCGCCCACAACGTCGCGAGTCCCGAAGCGGTCGACGCCGTGCTCGACGAGGCGCGCGCGGCCGGCGCCGGGATCGTCCGCGAGGGCGCCGCGACGTTCTGGGGCGGGTACTCCGGGGCCTTCACCGACCTCGACGGGCATCCGTGGGAGGTCGCCCACAATCCCCACTGGACGCTGCACGAGGACGGCTCGATCGAGCTCGGCTGAAACGGCGGGGCCTACGCCGCGGACGCGGCGACCATCTGCAGGAACAGCTCGTGCAGGCGGGTGTCCCCGCCGAGCTCGGGGTGGAACGAGATCACCAGCAGCGCACCCTGGCGCGCCGCGACGGGGTGGCCGTCGACGCTCGCGAGCACCTCGACGTCGTCGCCGTGCTCGGCGATCCACGGCGCGCGGATGAAGACGGCGTGGACCGGGCCGTCCGGCAGGCCGAAGTCGAGCTCCTCCTCGAAGCTGTGCACCTGGCGGCCGAACGCGTTGCGCTCGGCGAGGATGTCCATGATCCCCAGGTGCGCGCGGTCCAGCATGATGAGGCCCGCGCACGTCCCGAACATCGGGCGCCCGGCCGCGTGGAACGCGCGCAGCGGCTCGGCCAGGCCCTCGCGCTCGATGCCGAGCGTCATCGTGGTCGACTCGCCGCCGGGCAGCACCAGCGCGTCGAGACCCTCGAGATCCGCGGGGACGCGGACCTCGCTCACGTCGGCGCCGAGAGCGCGCAGCATCCGGCCGTGGGCCTCGAAGCCTCCCTGGAGGGCGAGCACGCCGACGCGCGGCGGCGCCCCGGCGCCGCCGCTCACCAACCGCGACTGGCGAGCAGCTGCTGCTCGTCGAGCTTGCGCGTCTCCAGGCTCTCCATCGCGTGGCCGAGGCCGCGCGAGGCGCTGAGCACGCGCGCCGGATCCTTGAAGTGCGTCGTCGCCTCGACGATCGCCGCGCCGCGGCGCTCGGGGCCCTGGCTCTTGAAGATCCCGGACCCGACGAAGACGCCCTCGGCGCCGAGCTTCATCACGAGCGCGGCGTCGGCCGGCGTGGCGATCCCGCCCGCGCAGAAGACGACGACCGGGAGCCTGCCGTGCTCGGCGACCGAGCGCACGAGGTCGAGCGGCGCGCCGTGCTCCTTGGCCGCCGTAGCGAGCTCTGCGTCGTCGAGCGTGCCCAGGCGGCGGATCTCGCCGTTGATCGTGCGCAGGTGGCGCACGGCCTCGACGATGTCGCCGGTGCCGGCCTCACCCTTGGAGCGGATCATCGCCGCGCCCTCGCCGACGCGCCGCAGCGCCTCGCCGAGGTTCGTCGCGCCGCACACGAACGGCACCTTGAACGGCCACTTGTCGATGTGGTTGGCCTCGTCGGCGGGCGTCAGCACCTCGGACTCGTCGATGTAGTCGACCTCCAGCGCCTCGAGCACTTCGGCCTCGGCGAAGTGACCGATCCGGGCCTTCGCCATCACGGGGATCGTGACCGCGGCCTGGATGCCCTCGATCATCTCCGGGTCGGACATGCGGGCCACGCCGCCGTCGCGGCGGATGTCCGACGGCACGCGCTCGAGCGCCATGACGGCGCACGCGCCCGCAGCCTCGGCGATCTTCGCCTGTTCCGGATCGACGACATCCATGATCACGCCGCCCTTGAGCATCTCTGCCAGGCCGGCCTTGACGGTGAAGGTGGCTTCGTCGCGCATCTGCACGATTGTACGGGGCACTGGGATGACGAGATGGCGAAGGCTGTTCCCTCGCTTGCGCCGACGTGGGCGGGCAGATGCTCGGTAACTCATCACCCCGCGGCTCTGCCGCGGGGTGTCCCGGCAGGGGCCGTTACGGATGACTCCGTGGATGGCCGCTGCGCGGCCATCCACGCCGACAGCCGAAATTCACCCTGAACAACATCCTCCCGGCGTCCCGGCACGGGCCGCGGACACGCAAGACACGGCGCCCGACGGAACGGCGGGGTAGCCGTCAGCCAGCGACGACCAACGAGCCGTCAGCAGCTTCGCCGAGCGAGGGATCGTGGATGCATGAGGCCGCACGCGTGAGGGGTGCTGTACGCGAGTACTGCCCCCGAACCGTGGGTGGCCTCAGGCGCCACGAGACCCGCGAGCATCCCGCCAGCCCTATTTCAAACGGAACGCCTTGATCCTGTCCGCATACCTGTCGTGGTCCCGGCTGTACACCCCGTAGGCGAGCGCTTGGATGACACTGAGCAAAGCGGTGTGGGAGCGGACGTAGGCGGGGGAGTTGGAGGAGTAGTAGAGCTGGATGTGCGAGAGCTTCGCGACGTCCGACAGCGTGGCGTCGGTGACGGCGATCGTCTTGGCCTTGCGGTGGCGGGCGATCTTCATCGCGCGCACGACCAGCGGATGCGGCCGGCCCGCCGACAGGCCGATGACGAGGGTCTCCTCGTCGATCCGGCCCAGGCGGCTGAGCGCCTCCTGCGACGGGCTCGCGACGATGTCGGCCTGGATGTCGAGCAGCATCAGCAGGTGCCTCAGGTAGCTGGCGAAGAACGCCATCTGGTCGGTGCCGACGACGAGGACGCGCGTGGACTCCGCGATCGCCTCGATGCAGGCCTCGACGTCGCTGCGCGAGACCTTGCGCGCGGTCTCCTCGACGTTCACGTGGTCGGCGGCGATCGCCGTCTCGAACTCGTTCTGGTCGAGCGAGAAGAGCGGCTGGTCGGAGGTGATGCCGCCGCCCACGTGCCCGGCCGCCACGCGGCGCCGGTACTCCTCGCGCGCGGAGGTCTGCAGCTCGGGGAAGCCCTCGAACCCGAGCGCCTGCGAGAAGCGGACGACCGTCGAGCTGGAGGTGTTCGCGCGGCGCGCGAGCTCCTCGGCCGTCTGGAAGGCCACGTCGTCCAGGTGGTCGACGATGTACTGCGCGACGTCCTTCTGTGATCGCGAGAACTCGTCGAACCGCGCCTGGATGTACGCGGAGAGGGATTGATGGCCGCTGGCCTCGTGGGGCGCGGCAGGGGTCGTGGAGGCGGTCCGCTTCATGGGCATGGCTGGATTCGACGGCGGGCCACCCCCTTCCTGCTCCGGAGCCTGGGAGGATCCCTCGCGCATGCCCGACGACGCCCGGCAGGTCACGCTCGCCCGCCCCCTTCCGGCCGTCGTCCGTCCCGGCCGCGGCCTGCTGGTGCCGCTCGCGGGCCGTGCGACCCGCGACGGCGGGCCGGCGCCCGTCGCGCTCGCGGTGGACCGTCGCGCGGTCGCCGCCGACGCCTGGGGCATGCCCGTGATCGCCGCGGACGGCCTGCAGGCGGACGCGTTCTGGGGCTTCGTCCCGCTCGGACCCGCCGTCGAGCCGGGGACGGTGACCCTGCGAGCCGCCGGCACGCGCGTCGGGGAAATCGAGCTCGAGCCCGAGCCGGCGGCGGCGCCGCACGGCGTCGAGCCGGGCCTCGTGGCGGTCTGCCTGGCGACCCACGACCCGCCCGCCGAGCTGCTGGCCGCGCAGATCGCCTCGCTGCGAGCGCAGACCCACGAGCGCTGGGTCTGCATCGTCTGCGACGACGCCTCCTCCCCCGCCGGCCTGCAGCACGTCCGCGCGGCGATCGCGGGCGACGCGCGCTTCACGCTGATCGAGAGCGATGCGCCCCTCGGGGCCTATCGGGCGTTCGAGCGCTGCCTGCGCCACGTGCCCGCCGGCGCGCGGGCCGTCGCCTTCTGCGACCAGGACGACCACTGGGATCCGGACAAGCTGGCCGTGCTGCTCGCGGCGCTCGAGCCGGGCGTCCTGCTGAGCCACAGCGACGTGCGGATCGTCGACGGGCGTGGGAGCGTGCGCTCACCCACCTACTGGACCGACCGCCGGCGCTCGGAGGAACGGATCGGCGACCTGCTGGTCGCCAACACCGTCACCGGCATGGCCTCGCTCTTTCGCCGCGAGCTGCTCGACGCGGTCCTGCCCTTTCCCGCACCGCTGGGCCCCGACGCCTTCCACGACCACTGGGTCGCGCTCGTCGCCGCGGCACGCGGGCGGATCGCCTACGTGGACCGCCCACTGGCCGACTACGTCCAGCACGACGCGAACCTGCTCGGCCACCGCGGCCGCCGCGCCGAGCGCTCGGAGGCGCCGCGCTGGGAGCGCTGGCAGGGCTCCTACTGCGACCTGCTGCTCCCGCGCCGCGCGCTCGCTGCGACGCTCCTGCTGCGCTGCGCCGACACGCTCGACGACGCGCAGGTCAGCGCGCTGCAGCGGATCGCCAGCCCGCGGCTCGGCGGTCTGGCCGCCGCAGCACTGCGCGGGGCCCCGCGTGGGCGCCGGACGCTCGGCCACGAATGGCGGATGCTGCGCGGCGCGCTGTGGGCGGCGCGAGCCCACGCACGGCCCGGCGACGCGGTGGCGCTGCGCCGCGACCTGGCGGACCTGATGGCGCCGATCTCGTAGCCTCGCCCCATGCCCGACCGCATCGTGCTGGCGCCCGGCCAGATCGAGACGCTGATCCACACCGCGGCGCTGGAGGATCTGCGCCACGAGACCACGGCCGCCGACCGGGAGCGCGCGCTCGGCCAGGCGGCCACCGCGCTGGACGCGCTCTGCGGGCTCGCCGAGCGCGAGGGCGCCGACGGCGTCTGGGACGTGTTCCACGAGCTCGACCGCGCGCAGATGCTCGCGTTCACGACGTTCGCGATCCTGGAGCTCTCCCGCACGGGGTTCAGCGCACGCGGCGAGCACGTTGACTGACCAATCGGTCAGTTACAATCACGGGCATGAGCGCCACCGCCGAAACGCCGGCCGCGACGGTCGAAGCCGTCGACACGCCCTTCTCGCTGGAGCTCAGCGAGGAGCAGCGCGAGATCCGCGACTGGGCCCACGGGTTCGCCGAGGGCGTGATCAGGCCCGCCGCGCACGAGTGGGACGAGCGCGAGGAGACGCCCTGGCCGATCATCCAGGAGGCTGCGAAGATCGGCCTCTACGGCTTCGAGGGGATCGCGCAGTTCTTCTCCGACCCCACCGGGCTGACCATGCCGATCGTCAACGAGGAGCTCTTCTGGGGCGATGCGGGCATCGGCATGTCGATCTTCGGGACGTCGCTCGCCGTCGCCGCGATCTTCGGCCAGGGGTCGCCCGAGCAGATCGGCACCTGGATCCCCGCGTGCTTCGGCACGGTCGACGAGCCGGCCGTCGCGGCGTTCTGCGTCAGCGAGCCGGACGCCGGCTCGGACGTCTCCTCGCTGCGCACGCGCGCCAGGTGGGACGAGGCCGCCGGCGAGTGGGTCCTGAGCGGCACGAAGGCATGGGCGACGAACGGCGGGATCGCCGGCGTCCACGTCGTCGTCGCCTCGGTCGACGCCGAGCTCGGCTCGCGCGGCCAGGCCGCCTTCATCATCCCCCCCGGCACGACCGGGCTCAGCCAGGGCGTCAAGGTCAAGAAGCACGGGCTGCGCGCCTCGCACACCGCCGAGGTCGTCCTCGACGAGGTGCGCCTGCCGGCGGACATGGTGCTCGGCGGCAAGGAGAAGCTCGACGAGCGGCTCGCCCGGGCGCGCGAGGGCCGCAAGGCGCGCAGCCAGGCGGCCATGGCGACGTTCGAGGCCAGCCGGCCGACCGTCGGCTCGCAGGCCGTCGGCATCGCCCGCGCCGCGTACGAGTACTCGCTCGACTACGCCAAGACACGCGAGCAGTTCGGCCGTCCGATCATCGAGAACCAGGCGATCGCGTTCATGCTCGCCGACATGAAGATGGAGATCGACGCCGCGCGGCTGCTCGTCTGGCGCGCCTCGTGGATGGGCCGCACCGGCCGCACGTTCGAGAACGCCGAGGGCTCGATGAGCAAGCTCAAGGCCGGCGAGGTCGCCGTCTGGGTGACCGAGCGGGCGATCCAGATCCTCGGCGGCAACGGCTACGCGCGGGAGTACCCCGTCGAGCGCTGGCACCGCGACGCGAAGATCTACACGATCTTCGAGGGCACCTCGGAGATCCAGCGGCTCGTCATCGCGCGCGCGATCTCCGGCATGCACATCCGCTGAGCGGTGCAGGAGAGCGCCGGCGCGCCGCGAACCCCTTCTGCGGTTCGGTCCGGCGTCCCCTGACGCAGGACGTCACTGCAAGAAAGGCTCAACATGGAAAACCAGTCGCGGGTCACCGGTTGGTGGGTCTTCGCCGGGATCCTGCTGGCGATCGCGGGTGTCCTGAACATCATCTGGGGCATCGGCGCGATCAGCGACGCGAAGTTCTTCATCGCTGATCAGAAGTACATCATCAGCAGCCTGC
>DATCDC010000056.1:0-29930 GCA_036510915.1 Solirubrobacteraceae bacterium
GAGGGCGCCGTGGCGACCGGCGGTGGCCGGATCGCGGTGGTGATGCTCGGCTACCGCTCGTCGCGCGACTTCTCGCTGCAGGCGCGAACGGGTGGCGTCCGCGGCCTTGGCCCGCTTCAGCGCTTGGACACCGGTGGGGGCTTCCCGCAGGTCGCCGTGGGGGCGGAGGGCACCGTCGTGGCGGCCTGGGTCGCGCAGCGGCAGGGCTCGACACCGGTGCTGCGCGCCGCCGTCGCGCGCCCGGGCCACAGCTTCGGACGCGTGCAGGGGCTGTCGCACGCGCGCTCGATGGCGCTCGGCGGCGTCGCCGTGACCCCGAGAGGCCGTGCCGTCGTCGTGTGGCGCCGCGGGACGAGCGCGACGCCCGTGCAGGCCGCGCTCGCGGCGCCGGGGCACGCGTTCGGCGCGGCACAGACGCTCGGCACCAGCCGGCAGAACGTGCCCGCCGTCGCCGTGGCGCCGAACGGCACGGTCCTCGTGACCTGGCTGGACACCCCGGCCCCGCCGCAGCCTCCTCCCGCGCCGCCGCCGGCGGGCGGCCCCGCCCGCGTGCTCGCCGCGACGCTGGTCGAGGGAGGCGCGCGGTTCGGGCGCCACTCTGAGCTCGGCACGATGGGCGCCGGCTCCTTCGGCCCGGAAGCTGCCGGCGGGCCGGGCGGCGCCGCGGTCACATGGCGCCAGGCCGCCACCGAGGTGCGACTCGCCTCGCTCACCCCGGGGAACGTGTTCGCGCCTCCTGTGCTGTTGCCGCCGTACCAGCATCGCCGCGAGGGTGACGCGGATCTGGGCGACCACGTCGCGCTCGGGCTCCCCGCCGGCGGCTCGAACGTCGCGCTGTGGCGCGAGGTCCGTTCGAACGGCTTCATCCCGATCTTCGCCGCCGTCAAGAGCAGCAGCCGACCGTCCGGCGGCGTGTTCTCGCCCGCGAAGCAGCTCTCGGCGAGCGGCTGGCTTGCCGGCACGCCCCAAGCGGGCGCGCTGACCGACCGTACGGTCGCCGCATGGGGGGAGAGCGGCCCCGGTCGTCCGCGCGTGCGGATCGCGGTACGCCCAGTCGGTCACGGCTGGACCGCGCTGCGCTCCCTGCCCGCCCCTGGGATCGACACCAACAGGCTCAGAGCAGCAGCCTCACCCCGTGAAGCAGTCATCACGTGGATCCGGGACGTGAACGATCAAGGGGCAGGGCGGCTGTACCTGACGACCTACCAGCCCTGACTCCCGCTTGGGACGCGAAGCGTCTTGCCGCTCCGCATGAAAGGGGCAGCGGCGGTCGGAGTGCCTCGGTGGTCGTCAACCATCGCTGGCCTGTCGGATTGACGCGTAGAGATCAGGTCGCTGCCGGCAGAAGACTTCGATGCGAATGCCGTCGCCGTCGGCGCGGCTTGCGGTGGCAGGGGTGGTGCCCTCAGGCACGCTCGATGTTCTTGGACACGATCGCGTACGCGACGATGTCGCGTACGTCGACCGGCACGGGGCCGGCGTCGGTATCGAGGTCGATCCGGTCCGACGCGACGAGGTCGAGCACTCCGCTGATCTGACGACCATCGCTCATCTTGAAGGCGACGATCAGGTGCGTGAGATGCTTTCGGAGCTCATGGACGGGCCACGCGGGGTCGGCTTCTGCCGCTCGCTCGATCCAGTCGATGAGAGCGACCGTACCGCGGGACTACCCGTTTCGCGCCCTCACCGCTGCGGCACCGGCGAACCCGGCGACGACGCGAAACGACGCCTGCACCTTCACGCGGCAGGAGCGTCGGCACGCGAGCAGCACGAAGCGTCCGGTCGCGGCGCGACGCGCGATCGCAAGGCGCTTGCGCAGCGTGCCGGAATTCGTGGTCGTCACCCACGCGACGTGGCTCGCCTCGCTCTGCGGCGGGCCGATCAGCAACTCGACCCGCACCTGGCGCGGCCAGTGTCGGCCGGTCACCAGGACGCTGTGACCGAGCACGACGCTCGTCGGCGAAACCGAAACCGACGGTGCGACCGCGGACGCCGCGACAGCACCGAGCAGCCCGGCCATCAGCGCGGAAAGAGCCACGACTGCGGCAATGCGGCGCATGGGTCACCTCCGGTCGACGTTCCGAATATCCCGTCCGCGAAGCACCGGCGCATCCGCCGGGGCTACGGACCGCTCTCCCCAAAAGGCACGGATAGGAGAGGCGAGCATCGCCGTCATTGCCGAGCGAGTTCTACCCCACGCTGCCACGGCGATCGTGAAGGGCGCGGTCGGTGCGCGCGCCAGCGCCCGCAGCTCGATTGCACGGGGAAGCAGAAGCGGAGGCGGGTGCCGCGTCTCGCAGCTACCGGCGGCCACTCAGCCGATCGGCGCTGGACGCTCCACGAGCCAGATGTGGCCGTACCCACCATCCGGCGCCGACACGAGCGTCGCGCCGGCTCCTGAGATGGCCACGGAAGCCGCGGGCGACGACGGGCCCGCGCACGGTCCCTGGGCGATCGCAATCGTGCCACCGACCCATTCGGGTGAGATCAGCCCGCCCGAGCGCGTCCGTTGGGACAGCACGAGCCGTCCGCTGCTGTTGCAGTGGATGACTCCCGCGTCGGCTGCGTCGCTCAGACCGGCCTGCAGGCTCGCGACTTGCGGTCCTCCCGAACCCAGGCCAGGGAACGACTCGGCCACGGGGAACGCGCTCGCGCCTGGTGGCCGCAGCACGACCTGCACGTGCCCCGGGTTGCCGCGCGGCCGTGCCTGCCACGTTGCCAGCACCGATCCGTCAGTCCCGACGACGAGGCGCGGCGTGCCGGTGATCCACTCGCTGCTGGAGAGTGCCTTGCGCTCGCGCAGCCTGCCACTGCTGTCGGGCGCCCGCGCGAAGACCTTCCCGCGAATCCCATAGCTCGACGTGCCGAGGAAGTCACGCCATGCGTAGATCGGCCCGCTCGGGCTGATCGCGATCGCCGGTGCGGCGGGTGCGGCTCGTCGCGTGACCGCGGCCCGTGGGCCGAAGCGCCCCGCCGTCACGCGCAGCGTGATGATCTCGTGCGCGCACGCGTGCACGATGCTCGGGCAGCTGGGGCCCGCGTCCCAGGCGATCGCGCCCGCACCATCCGAGCCGAGCGCGACGTGCGGGTGTGCGGCGCGGGCGCAGCTCGCCGAGACGATCTTCCCGGCGCTGAAGCTCCCACCCGACCTGCGCACCGACGCGCGCACCACATACCCGCAGCCCCGCTTCGCGCGTGCGAGCCAGGCGACCAGCGCATCGCCGTGGCTTGAGAGCGCGATCACCGGCCGGGACGTCGGGTCGCCGCCGAACTGGGCGGGGGAGTCCGGCAGCGTGCCCAGCCCGCTCAGCGTCACGGGCCTGCCGAGTCCGCCGGCCATCGTTCCGAGCGCGATGCGCAGGTGCGCCCCCGACGAACTTGCGCCCGCGCGCCAGGCGAGAGCGACGCCGCCACCGCCATCGCTCGCAGACGACAGGACGCGGACGTTCGAGCTCGTGCCCGCCGGCGTTTCCACCGCGCCGAACCCGGCGCCACCAGACGCGCGGCGCACCGTCTTCAGCACGCCCTTCGCGCCCGGTTCCATCGGCACGCCGGGGCGGTCACCGGCGAACTCGACCCAGGCCAGCAGCGCGCCGCCGCCACGATAACCAACAAGCTCGGGCGCCGAACGCGGATGCGCGCCCAGGTCGAGCACCGTGCTCCAAGCGCCGAGTGCAGCGCCGGGCAGCACGAGCCCGCAGCACGCCAGCAGGACCGTGAGGATCCGCAACCGGGACATCACGCCACCGTAGAAGCCCAGTGCCCAGCCCGCGTCAGGCTGCACCACTGATCGCTCTCAGTAGTTGGAACGTCTCGACCGGGCTCCAGCTCAGGCCGGCGGCCGCGCCTCCTCCCGAGTCAGATCACGGTCGATCAAGCGCAGCGCGGGCGGCCACCGGCTCGTATGCGTCGCCCACTTCCCTGGAACAGCACCAACCTGAGCCAAGGAGAAGGCGACAGCGCCGCGGGCGGGTGTAGGTCGTCGCCTGTCGGCGTTCGCCTTCCTCTCTCCGAAGATCGCGTGGGGATCACGGAGCGACGCGGCTGGCCGCGCGCAGCCGGACGTCGAGCTTTGCGGCGCTCGTGCTCGCCGGCCCGAAGTTCTGCGTCCAGGCGACCGTCGGTTGGAGCGTGGCGGGGCTCAGCGCGATCTGCGGAAGCGAGCGGGTCGCGGCGCTGACCCGCTCGGGCGCCATGAACGAGCCCCCGGCTGGACGGACGGCGGCGGTCACATCCGCCGGCAGTTCCTCGGCGTCGAGCGTCGACCAGGCGATGGCGGCCGTCCCACCAGGGAGCAGCGCCAGTCCTCCCAGGAGGGCGCCGGTGGCCGGGGACGAGACGGTCTGCACTCTGCCGAATCCTCCGGTCGGTCCGGCGGCGGCGACGCGCACCGCCCAGGTCGTGTCGTGCCCGGTCCAGGCGATCAGCGCCGCGTTCCCGGCGACCGCCAGCACCGGTTTGAGCGAGACATAGGAGAGCGGCCTCAGGTTGACGCGCTCGAGCAGCGTGGACGCACGAAACGTGCGTGCGCCGGCCGGGCGAACTGCGACGTACAGGCTCGCGTGTACGCCGGTGTCCGCGTTGAACGTCTGCCGTCCCCAGGCGACGTAGGCGCGGCCGTTCTGGGTGACTGCTGTCGTCAGCGGGTACCCGTTGTTGGACCCTGTGCCGAGCGCATGGACCGGCCCCCAGGAGCCGCCGGCGGGCCGGTAGCGCGCCTCGATGGTCGTGCGTCCCTCCCCGTTCTGCCGCGCCCAGGCGGCGAGCATGTCGCCGCCCTGACCGACGGCGACCGACGGCGACCGACTGTCGCCACGAGCGCGCAGCACCGTGGGCGCCGAGAACGCGGACGCCCCGGGGCGGCGCTGGCTGACCTCGATCAGGGACCGAGCGCATCCGGCGGGAGACTGCGACCAGGCCGCCAGGACCTGGCCCGCCGCGTTCGCCGCAACGGCCGGGTCGCCGTCGCCGCCAGGCCCGCGGTAGGAGGCGATCGTCACCGGGCGCTCGAAGGCGCCGGTGGACCGGCCGAAGCGCGCGCGCAGCGTCACGCCCTGCGTCGAGTGGTTGTACGTCGAAGGACCGCCGCAGCGCTCCCACGCCCCCGTCCGCTCGTCGAGTCCGACTGCGCGCGTGCCGGCGAACAACACAGGCCCGGCAACGAACACTGGGGCGCCGCGCTGCTGGTCGAATGCGCTCGCACGCGCCGGGCGGGTCGCCGAGCGCCCGCCGTCCGCGGCGAACTGCCCACTGCGGTACTGCATCGGCGACCACGTGAGGAGCGCCCTACCACCGGGGTCGATCGCGAGCGTCCCCGCCGAGACCTCGTTTGCCGTTGACGACACCGACTGCGGCTCCGTCCAGGCCGCCTGCGCGCCCGGCCCGGGCAGGGCGCCCACCAAGGCCACGGCGATGAGGGGCAGGCGGCGCACGGTTCCCCATCGTGGCAGCGCGGGGCGCGACCGTCATCGGGGAACGCCACAGCGCAGACCCCGTGGAAATCACGGGCCAGCGACTCGACCGTGACGGCGCTCACAATGGAACGCAGCAGCTACTGGATGGCGGCGGGCTTCGCCTGCGGTGGGCGGTAGTTCGCCGGGATGCTGTCTGGCGTGAGCGGGGCACCGCGCGCAAGCTGCTGTGAGCGCCCTCGGCCGTTCGCTACCGCGGCATGACCTCGGCCAAGTCGGGCCTTCGGCTGCCGCCTCGGACGACAACAAGCAGCGCTGGGACGTGGGACGATGAGGGACGGACCGACGCAACGTGGCGGGGCCTGACTGCCGAACGGGCGCGCCCGGGTCGGGTCGAGTCGGTGTAGCCGCCGCCGGGGAAGGGGACCAGCCGGTAGGTGTACTGGTCGCCTCCACCGTCGAGCACGTCGATGACGTTGCCCTCTTGGCGGATACAGCGCAGAACAGTGGCGAGCCGCCCCAGCCGGTGCACGCCCGCGTGCCGTCCTCGAGGCGGGCGAACTTGTCAGCCTCGTAGAAGCCGTGGTCCATCCATCCGCCTTTGCCGTCTTGGACCTCCAGGATGAATCGTTCGGGAAGCTCGAGCGGCAGGAAGCGTCGCTCGGTCATGCGGCGGTCGTGAGTGCGGCGTAAGGGAACATCTCTGGGAGGGAATCAGGGCCTTCGGGGCTCAACAAGTAGGAACGAGCGTGTTCCCGTCAAGGGTCGCTTACCCCCAATAGCACCCCAATCCGACCCCAATACGCCCCATATCGTGGTCGCTGAACACTTCGGCGACAGCAAAGTGGGGGCAACGTTGCCAGCTTGCACGGGTCAGACCCCATGAGATCTCGTCGACTCAGTTGCTCGCCGCCACGAGCCGGCTCGGCGCCGTTGTACCAGCGTGGTACCGGCCACCCCGTCACAAGTGCTCGATCCGTCGCTGGTCGGGGACGGGTGGGACGCAGGGGACGCGTCTGGGACGCATCTGACGGTCGGTGACTCGGCTGGGGGCCGGGCGGTCGCAGGTTCAAATCCTGTCTCCCCGACTGTCGAGGGCCCCGTTCCACCGGGGCCCTCGGCGTTCTTCCGCCGGCGGGCTGATGTCGACGGGGTCCAATTGGGGTCCAATTTCCCGGCCGCGTATCGAGCAGGTCGCCTGCAGGCGGGCACGGAAACGGTGGAGCGGCGGAGCACATGATCGCCAGCCGCGCTGGTCACGACACACGACGCGACTACCTGATGTCGGAATCGCGAGCGCGACTTTGTGGCCTGAGGCACGGGCGCGCCGGCGACGGGCGGGTCGGCGCCGTTCGGACCACGCCACCGACAACACCACTTGACTTTCATCCGTCGTCCGTTGCGGGAGAGCGGCGTGTGGTGTTCGCTGGGGCTGCGGCCGGCTTCCGCTCCGGACGCGTCGAGCGTGGTCGTCATGGCCGGCCGTGGTATTGGTGCAGGACCCGGCGTACTTTGCACGGTCGCCGTGAGCCTGGGTGTGGCGGAGGATCAGTGGTGGCCCTGCGACGCCGGAGGATCATCATGCGCTTGCAACGACTGGCCCACCGTCCAGCCCTCGTCGGGTGCATGTGGCTGGCGCTTGCCTGGCTGCTGGCGGTGGTGGCGATGACGTTCCCCGCGACCGTCGTGGCCGGCGTTTGGTCTGGGCCTGCCCGCCTCGCGGGTCCGCTCGCCGGTGACCGGGGTCTGCTCGGCCGCTTGCCGACCGTCGCCGTCAACCGCCGCGGTCAGTCGCTGGTTGCCTGGAGCGAAGAGGGCGGCCATGGCGTGTCCGTTGTGGTGGGCGATGTGCGCGGGCGGTTCGGACGCGCCGTGGTCCTTTCCAGCACCGGTGCGCGGCCGGTCGCCGCGATCGCCGACGACGGGACGGCGGTCGTGCTGTGGGAGGATCGAGGACCCTCCGTCATGGCGGCTGTGCGCTCGCCGAGCGGACGCTTCGGGCGGCCCGAACGGATCTCGGGGACCTCTTGCGGGCTCTTCTACTCGCCGGTCGTCGCGTTCAACCGACGCGGCAATGCGCTCGTGGCGTGGACACTCGCGTTCCGCGGGCGCGAGAGCCAGGTCGAGGTGGTCTCCCGCCCGGCTGGCGGCCGCTTCAGCTCCCCGTCGAGTCTCGGCACGGGCCTGGGCGTCCGCGTCGCGCTGAATGCGCGCGGTGACGCGGTCGCCAGCTGGACACAAGTGGTCGAAACCGGCGGGCGCTTCCCCGTGCCGTACTCGCGGACGTCGGTGGCCCAGGTCGCCGTTCGTCGCGCCGGCGGGCGCTTCGGCACGCCGGTCACGGTCTCCAGCACGCCGACGTCCGCGACCACGGCGACGATCTCCAACCAGGGCACGGTCGCCGTGGCCTGGGAGCGTGCCAACGGCCCGGAGACCGACCCGTACGGTGCGATCCAGACCTCCGCGCAACTCACTGGAGGCGCATTCGAGACGCCCGTCGACGCCCCATTCGTCAATGCCCGGCGGTCGTTCGGCCCGATGCTCGCGGGCGGCTCGCAGGGCGAACTGGTGACACTCTGGCGGGAGAAGGCTCGCGGAGTCCCGACCTGGAAAGGCGCGCCGCTCTACTGGGCCACGCGCCGGCCCGGCGGCACCTTCGGCCCCCGGCGAACGCTGACGACAACAGCGGTCACCAGCCCGCAGCTCGCCTCGACGGGCGATGGCCGCGCGCTCATCGTCTGGACCGTGCGGCGATTCGGTGCGGCGCTCTACCGCTCCGGGACCGGCTTCGCTGCGATCACCCCTCCGGCCGGCCGTCCGGCGCCGGCTGCCCAAAGCCTCGCGGCGGCCGGTGGCTTCGCCGCGTTCGCCTGGCAGACGACCGATCGCCGGCTCGTGGCGACGGTCCGAAGGCCGTGAGCCACGGGCTGCGCCCAATGTGGGCCCTGGCCACAAGGCGTCGGGCGCAAGGTCGAGAGTCGCAACGAAGGCTCCAGCGCGAGCGGGATGCCGCTCCGGGTGTGCCGGGCTGTTCTAACGTGCCCATGCCTGTCGGTCTCCGACGCTCGCTGGCACCAGGCAGGCCACGCCAGCCACCGCACGAGCTCATCCGCACCCGCGACGGCACCTGAGCGCCAACACCCGCTACAAACGCAGACTCCCGCCATTCATGCAAAGGAGGCGCGGCGGGTGTCCGGGGATCGGTGGATGCCGGCGGCTCAGGTTGCATGGGAGACGGGCGCGGGGCAGGTCAGCACGCCGCCTCGTGCGGAGTGCGCCGGTGCGCCGCGTACGCGGCGGGCGCTGCGGTTCTCGCAGCGGTCTCCGAGCGGCGCAGTCTGCCGAGGACCAGGTGGTCGATGCGCCGGGCTCCGCGGTCGAGTGGCCGCGGTCCTTCGGCTAGGCTCGCGCCAGAGCCTTCGATCGAGGAGCTGGATGTCCAGTCCGACGCCCAAGAAGCCACGCCTTCCTCCGCGCTGGTTCATGCGCCTCTTCTGGGTCACGCACCGGTGGCTGTGTCGCCTGAGCGGTGGCCGATTCGGGTTGTGGCGGCCGAAGCCGGGCAAGTGGGGGGCGATGCGGCTCACCACCATCGGACGGCGGACGGGCCGCGAGCGGCCGGTGATCGTGGGCTACTTCGAAGATGGCCGGGACCTGGTTGCGCTGGCCATGAATGGCTGGGGTGACGGTGAGCCGGGGTGGTGGTTGAACCTTCAGGCTCATCCCGAGGTGCGGGCCGACTTGGCCGATGGGCCGCGCCTGGTCAGGGCTCGCGCCGCGCGGGGCGAGGAGCGCGAACGCCTGTGGGAGCGCTGGCGTCAGATCGACAAGGGCCTCGACGCCTACGCGACGCGCCGCTCGATGGAGACTGCGGTGGTGATCCTGGAGCCGCGGCCCGGACCGTAGGCTGCCCGGACCTCACGCGGCTGCGCCGGGTTTGTCGCGTCGAGCTCGAGATCGCATGCCGCTCCTTGCAAGCCGGAGGAGTACCCCAGTGAACAAGAATCGGACAGCGGACCTTCACGACACGAAAGTGGATGTGAAGGTCGTCCTGTGCGGACTGTGGATCTCCATGCTCTTCGTGTTCGCGTACGTCGACATCTTCGGACTCTGGCGGGCCGATGTGATCAACGGGGCACTCGCCGGCAAAGTCCCCGGCGCAGGCTTTGAGATCAACCAGGCGTTTCTTGTCCTCACCAGTATCTACATCCTGATTCCAAGCATCATGGTCATCGTCTCGCTCCTGGTCCCCGCGAGGGTGAACAGACCGGCGAACATTTTCGTGAGCCTGACCTACCTGCTGCGGCTGAGCCTGGTCGTGGCAGCGTGTCTGCTGGTCAAGGCGGTCGTCGCCAAGAACGTCCTGGAGGTCGAACTCGACGTCTTCTCGCAGTTCGCGGCGCCCTGGGTCTACATCGCGTTCCTGGTGACAGGGCTCCGCGACCGGTCATCGTCGATTGCGTTCGCGTTCGCGTTCGCGGCGATCGGCGCGACGGCCGCCGTGCTCGCTCTCTACGCCCTCTGACGGACCAGCCCGGCGGCACTGCCGGTAAGGACCGACCAGCCGAGCTCGGCGCGGGAACCCAGCCACCCCATCAGCCCCGGTAGCGTGCACCTTTCGGCCGACGCAAGGGAGCATCAGGTGCGCAGGTTCAGCAGAACCCCGCTCGTGCCGGCGGACCGCGTGCGTCGCCTGCTGGCGACACTCGTCCTCACGGGCCTCACGGTCCTCACGCTGAGTGGTCCCGGATCGGACGCGGGCGGATCGGCCGCGGCGAAGTCGGCTTCGCCGTGCGGCCCGGCTCCGGGCGGCGGGGCGCTCGAGTGGCGGCCCGACGCGCATCTGAACGTGCTCGTCAAGGGCGTAGCGGGTGGCTTTCCCGCGCGGGCGGGGACGACCCTGTACGTCGATGGTGTTCCCGCCGCGGGCAGGACCGGCTTCATCGTTGCCATCGATCTGCGGACCGGGAAGCAGCTGGCGTCGTTTCGCCCGGTTCTGCCTCCGGGCGACCGGGTGATCGCGATGGCGGCGTCCCCGTCCGCGCTGTACGTCGCCTCCGGTCCCGACGGTCCCTTCGGCGAGGGCAAACATGTCCAGGCCTTCGACGCCGACTCAGGAGCAGCGCTGGCGTCGTTCCAGCCGCCGGCCGACCTGCAGGACGGTCTCCTGTCGGGGATGGTCTACACCGCGGGCAGGATCGTCATCACCAGCGCGCCACCGACCGGCCCCGGTCCGACGCTCGGGGCGTTCGACGCGGGGACCGGCGCCCCGCTGTGGCGCATCAACCCGGGGTACTCGATGGGGTCGGTCGCGACCGACGGCAGGCAGGTGTTCGTCGGTGTCCGCGCCGACGAACACGTCGAGCGACTGTTCGACGCGTTCGACGTGATGACCGGCGAGCAGGTTCCCTCCTGGGGTGCCTCACTTCCGGGGGCGGATGCCGATTCCCTGGGTGTCATCAGCGGCATCGCCGGGTCCCGGCTCCTGGGCGCGGCCGGCCCACCGCCGCATGCCGTCAGCATCTCGCTCGCCACGGGCGCACCGCTCCCGGTCCCGCAGCTGCCGCGCGGGGCGACCGTCAGCTTCGGGACGTCCCGAACGCTCGTCGGCAGCGTGCCGCGCACCCACCTTCATGGGACCCGCCTGTACAGCGTGCCGGGCGTGTTCACCGGCGGCGGCAAGCTCATCGGCACAACCTGCCTGCAGTTCGACGTCATCGCCCAGCGCGACGACCGCCACCTGATCGCCCTGCGGACCAGCCAGGACCAGCGCTCGACGACGATCGTCGAACTCGCCCGACCGTGAGCTCCTGTACCGCACCCCAACGCCCCGCAGGCAGACACCCATCGCGGCCGCTGAACCTCGACGACGGCAGCGTGAAGAACCGTAGCCACTGCGGATGCCGGCCGGCCGCTCGCGATCTAGGCTGAGCTTCGTCGTCGGGTTTCCGGCGGCGAGTCGGTGGGGAGAAAGAGGTGTGAGATGGGTACCAGCGACGTGACCGCGTCCGCAACGGCGAAGCAGGAGGCTCCATCGGGCGGCTCGCCGGGCCCGGGCACCGCCGCGCGAACGCTGGGCGCGATGATCCTGCGCGCAGGGGCCATGTACGACGGCGCCGCGATCCGTCACAAGCGGGCCGGGGAGTGGACGGAGATCTCCTACCCCAAGCTCGCGCGCGACGCGCGCGACATCGCTCGCGGCCTCATGGCACTCGGCATCGAGCCGGGCGACCGGATCTCGGTTCTCGCCAACACGCGCCCGGAGTGGACGCTGATCGACATGGGCGCCTTCTGCGCCGGTGCGGTCGTCGCGCCGATCTACCACACCAACGCGCCCGAGGAGTGCGCCTACGTGCTGCGCGATTCGGACGCCCGCGTCGTCTTCTGCGAGGACGACGAGCAGCTCGCGAAGGTCCAGAGTGTCCGCGACGAGTGCCCGCGGCTCGAGCACCTCGTCCTCATCGAGGGAACGAGCGCCGACGCGATGTCGCTCGACGACCTGCGCGCGCGCGGCACAGGCGTTCCCGACGCTGCCGTCGACGAGCGCACGGCGGCCATCGCAGCGGACGACGTGGCGACCCTGATCTACACCTCGGGCACGACCGGTCCGCCGAAGGGCTGCGTGCTCACGCACGGCAACTTCCTGGACGCCGCGCGCGCCTACGAGGAGCGGCTCGACCTGCGCACGCAGGGCGTCCCGATCGTCTTCTTCATGTTCCTGCCGCTCGCCCACTCGCTCGCGCGCATCACCGAGGTGTGCGTGCTGGACATGGGCGGCACGCTCGTCTTCTGGCAGCGCCGGCCCGAACTGCTCCTCGACGACATCCGCGAGTCGCGGCCGACCTACCTCCCGTCGGTGCCGCGGATCTTCGAGAAGATCTACGCGGCGGCGCACAGCGGGCTCGCGGAGCAGCCTCTGCCCAAGCGGGCGATCTTCGACTGGTCCGTGAAGACCGGCGAGCATGTCCGCGAGCTCGAGCGCGCCGGTCGGCGCGTTCCCACGACCCTCGCGTGGCGGCACCATGTGGCGGATCGGCTCGTGCTCTCGAAGGTGCGCGGCCTGTTCGGCGGCGAACTGCGACTCGCCGCCAGCGGCGCCGCGCCGATCTCCAAGCAGGTGCTCGAGTTCTTCGATGCCTGCGGCGTGCTCGTGCTCGAAGCCTGGGGCATGACCGAGACGGCCGCCGCCGGCACGATCAACACGATCGAGGAGCTGCGCTTCGGCTCCGTCGGGCGTCCGCTGCCCGGCGTGGAGATGCGCATCGCGGTGGACGGCGAGTTGTTGATGCGCGGGCCGAGCGTGTTCCGCGGCTACTTCAAGAACGACGAGGCGACACGCGAGACGCTCGACGACGGGTGGCTGGCGACGGGCGATCTCGCGGCGATCGACACGGACGGGTTCGTCTCGATCATCGGTCGCAAGAAGGACCTCATCATCACCTCCAGCGGCAAGAACATCAGCCCCACCAACCTCGAGAACGCCCTCAAGCAGAGTCCCCTGATCTCCGAGGCGGTCGTGTTCGGCGACAACCGCCCGTACCTGGTGGCGCTGCTGACGCTCGACCAGGACGAGGCGCCGAAGCTCGCCGCACACCTCGGCGTCGACCCCGATGTCGCCACGATGGCGCGGGACCCGCGCGTGCGGGCGGCGTTGCAGACTGCGGTCGACGAGACCAACTCGCACTTCGCGCGCATCGAGCAGATCAAGCGCTTCGCCATCCTCGAGCGCGACCTGACCCAGGAGGGGGGCGAGCTCACGCCGACCCTGAAGCTCAAGCGCAACGTCGTCTATCAGCAGTTCGCGGATGTCCTCTCCGGGCTGTACGAGCAGGCGCCGCGATGACGACCAGGCGGATCAGCGATGCGCCCACGACGAGCACCGGCCGCTGAAGTAGCGTCACCGGACAACGCAGCGGCGAACAGGAGGAGGGCGACATGGGACGCATTGGTGGCACCGCGAGCGCGGACATCGACGCACCGATCGAGGAGGTCTGGGCCGTCGTCGAGGACGTGCTCACCGCTCCGCAGTGGCAGGGTGGCCTCGTCGCGATGTCAGCGCTCGAACGCGACGGGGAGGGTCGGCCGACGCTCGTCGAGACGGAGAACGACATCAAGGTCCGGCACGTGAAGACCGAGGTGCGCTTCCAGTACGCGCCGCCCGCGCGGCTCGGGTGGACGCAGGAGAAGGGCGATCTGAAGTCCGTCGAGGGCGCATGGGAGCTCGAGGACCTGGGCGAGGGGCGCACGCGCGCCACCTACATCCTCGACAGCGACCCCGGCCGCATGATCGGCATGCTGATCCGCGGGCCGGTCGAGTCCGTGATCCGCTCGATGCTCGTCAACGCCCGTCCGGGCGAACTGAAGCAGCGCATGGAGGGCGGCTCCTGACGACCTCGCCGCTCGCAGGTGGACAGCTCTGGGACGTTCCACGGATCCCCGCGTCGGCCGGCGCGCTCGTGTTCGACCGGCGTGGACGCCTGCTGATCCTCGACCCGACGTACAAGAAGCACTGGACGATCCCCGGCGGCCAGGTCGAGGCCGACGGCGAGACGCCGTGGGAGACGTGCCGGCGCGAGACGCGCGAGGAGTGCGGGCTGGAGATCGCCCGCGGACGTCTGGTCTGCGTCGACTTCCTGCGGCCCAGGCCGCGACGCCCGGGCGGCATGCGGTTCGTCTTCAACTGCGGCACCTTCACCGACGATCAGCTGGCGGGGATCACGCTCCAGCAGGAGGAGATCTCCGAGCACCGCTTTGTCGACCTCGACGAGGCGCAGCGGCTCCTCAGCGGACCCGTGCGGCGCCGCGTCGCCGCGAGCGCCGGCGCGGAGCACTGCGTGTACCTCGAGGATGGGCGAGCGGTCGCGGCCGCTACGCCTCCTTGACGGTCGAGTAGCCGACGCGGTCCGAGACCGCGAGGATCCGCTCGGAGATGTCCGTCAGGCGGCGGTAGAGCTCCTGGCGACCGACGACCTCGGGCAGGTCGGCGCCCGAGCCGAGCAGTTCGGACATCGCGGTCCGGTAGACGCGCTCCAGGCGGCGCTGGGCCTTGACCGCCGCTGCAGCGCCTTCGTCCGCGTCCCTGCGCCCATCCCCGAGGCCCGCGAACGCGCGCTGCAGGCACGCCACACCCTCCGCGAGGCACCCGGCCATGTCGGCCATCGCGCGGTCCGGCGGCAGCCCGAGCGCCTCGGCCTCGCGCACCGCGTTCTTCGCGCCGTTGAGCACCTCGTCGAGGCCGCGCGAGAGGTCGAACAGGTCCTCCGGGTCGATCGGCGTGGTGAACGCCTCGCGCACCGCATCGGCAAGCGCGACCTTGCACACGTCGGCGGCGTGCTCGGCGTCGCGCACGTCGCGCCCGCGCGTCGCGTCCCCGGCCGCCCAGGCGGCGAACGCGTTCATCCCGTCGACGGTGACCCTGGTCTGGTCGGCGAGCATGCCGAGCACGTCCGGGGCGTCGGGCAGGAACCAGCGGGCTCCGCGACGGAGATTCACAGGCCCGCGACTCCCTGCCACACGTAGAGGAAGCCCACCGCGAGCGCGGCGGCCGCCGGGATCGTGAGCACCCAGGCGACGCCCATGTCGCGCACGACGAGCCAGCGCACGTGGCGCCAGCGATGGCGCCCACCGCCCGTCCCGACCACCGACGATGCCACGACCTGGGTGGTGCTCACCGGGCCGCCGATCAGCGACATCCCCAGGATCACGCCCGTCGACGAGGTCTGGCTCGCCAGCGAGTCCATCGGCCGCAGGGTGAAGATGCGCCGGCCCACGGTGCGGATGATCCTCCATCCGCCCATCGCCGTGCCGAGCGTCACCATCGCGCCGGTCGCGACCTTCACCCACAGCGGCACGCTGAAGCTCGACAGGTGCCCGGTGGCGAGGAGCAGCGCGGCGATGACGCCCATCGCCTTCTGCGCGTCGTTCGCGCCGTGGCTGTAGGACAGCGCGGCGGCGGCGGTCCACTCGGCGCCGACGGTGGGCCCCCGCCAGCGGTCGCTCCAGCGCCTGCTCATGCGTCGCAGCAGGCGGAGGAGCGCGAAGCCGCCGACGAACCCGATGATCGGCGAGATGAACAGCGCCGCGAGGGTGCCGATGACGCCGACCGGGTGGATGCCGTCGAACCCGCCCCAGTTCACGGCCCCCGTCCCGCCGTCGGCGAGCGCCGCGCCGACGAGTCCGCCGACGAGCGCGTGCCCGGAGCTCGACGGGAGGCCGCGCCACCAGGTGATGAGGTTCCACGCGGTCGCGCCGGCGAGGCCCGCGCCGATCGCTGCAACGGTCTTCTCGGGGCTCAGCTGCACGATCTTCCCGATGGTGTCCGCCACGGCCGTTCCCAGGAGCACCGCACCGAGCATGTTGAACGTGGAGGACACCACGATGGCCTGGCCGGGGCTCGCGCCGCGCGTGGCGACCAGAGTCGCGATCGCGTTCGCGGCGTCGTGGAAACCGTTCGTCAGGGCGAAGGCGAGCGCGAGCAGGATGGCGATGATGAGACCGGTGGACAAGGGAGCCTCGGGCAGCTCGAGAAGCTACCCGCCCGGCACCGCGAGCCGGCGGTGGGCCTCGAGCGCGCGCTGGACGTCGGTGACCGACAGCACTCCGAGCGGGTGGCCCGCGGCGTCGACGACCGCGGCCCGCATCACCCGTCCGAAGGCTGGAACGTCGAGCAGCGCGGCGACGTCCGCGTCCGGGGGCACCAGCAGCGCCGGGTCGCGATCGGTGAGCTCTCGCACCAGCAGGGTCTCGCGCCGTGCGGCGGGCACGTGCTCGACGTCGTCGCTGGGCAGCATGCCGATCACGCGGCCGCCCTCGACGACCGGGAACGCCGGATGCGGGTGCTGGACCATCACGTCGCGCACGGCCTGCGCGACGCTCGTCCCGGCGGCGATGCACAGCGCCGGCGCGCTCATCAGGTCGCGCGCCGCGACACCCTGGAAGAGCTCCTGGGCCTCGGCGTGCAGCGCCTCGGCGCCTGCGGCCCCGAGCAGGAAGAACCCGATCACCGCGAGCCACAGGCCGGTCGGCTGGCCGGACAGCGCCCCGAGCACCCCGATCCCGATGAAGACGAAGCCGAAGGCGCGGCCGACGGTCGCCGCGCTCCTCGTGGCGCGCAGCGGGTCGCCGGTCGAGCGCCAGATCAGCGCGCGCATGACGCGGCCGCCGTCGAGTGGGAAGGCGGGCAGCATGTTGAAGACCAGCAGCGCCGCGTTGACCAGCGCCTGGTAGGCGACGAGTGCGCGCAGCGCGGGCACGCCGTGGGCGGGCAGCACGAGCAGCAGCGCGCCGCACGCGGCCGCCACGGCGAGCGTCACGGCCGGGCCGGCGGTCGCGTACGCCAGCTCGTCCTGTGGCCGGCGCGCGGCGCCGCGCATCCGCGAGACCCCGCCGAGCAGCCAGAGGTCGATCTCCTCGACCTCGATCCCGCGCCGGCGCGCGACGATCGCGTGGCCGTACTCGTGGGCGACGATGCTCACGAACAGGAGCAGCGCGCTCAGGAAGCCGAGACCCCACGCGGCGCCGGTGGCGAGCCCGGTGACCCGTGGCGGGAACCACCCGACCGCGAGCGACCACGTGATCAGGCCGAGAATCACCAGCCACAGCGGGTGGATGCCGAACGGGATGCCGGCGAACGTTCCGATCCTGATGGTGCGGCGCGGGATCACAACACGAGGTATGGCTGCGCGATCCGTCGAGGTCAACCGTGGTTTCCACCTGGGGTCCGTGCACGGGCTGACTTCCCGGCGGTCGAGGGCCTCAGGCCCCGAACCAGCGCGCGCTGCGGCTGGAGCCGAAGTGCTCCTTCTCCGCGACGAGCTCCGCCGACGGGGCGTTGAACACCCCGGTGCGCTCCGGGCCCGACAGGAAGTCGATGTCGACCCGCCCGACCTGCCCGTGGCCGAACTCGATGTAGCACGAGCCGCGGCCGTCGTACGGGCCCGGCGCCTCGCCGCCCTGCCACTCGGCGATCAGGTTCTGCGCGACGACGCGTGCGGCACCCTCGGCGAAGACCCCGGCCTTCGGCACGCCGGCGGTGGCCACGTCCCCCACGGCGTAGACGCCCTCGAACCTCGTCTTCAGCGTGGCCGAGTCGACGGGGATGTAGCCGTCCTCGGTCATGCCGCTCGCGATCACGACGTCGGGCGCGCGGTGCTTCGGAACGCCGAGGAACAGGTCGAACTCGAGCTCGGCGCCGTCATCGAGCACGGCGACCCGGCGCCCAGGGTCGAGCGCGCTGACGCGCCGTCCCGTGATGAGCGTGATGTCGCGCTCGGCGAACGACTGTGCCAGTGCCGCGGACGTCTCGGGAGACGGCGGCACGGGCGTGGGAAGCGGGATGACGAACGTGATCCGGCAGTCCGCGCGCACGCCGCGCGCGGTGAGCTCGTCGTGCAGCAGCAGCGCGCATTCGCTCGGCGCGGGCGGGCACTTGAACGGCGCGCCGCAGACCCCGACCACGGCGTGGCCCGCGGAGAAGGTGGGGATGATCCCGGCGAGCCGCTCGGCGCCGGCGACGGAGTAGAACTCGTTGCCGCCCTCGGCCAGGCCGGGGGTCGCGTCCATGTCGTAGTCCGCGCCGAGCGCGACCACGAGCACGTCCGCCTCGTGGACCCCCGCGTCCGTCGTGACGCGGCGCGCCGCGGGGTCGATGGCGGTGACCGTCTCGCGCAGGACGCGCACGCCGGGCCTGGCGATGTCGCGGTAGGGCAGCTGCACCGCCGCGGGTGTCGTGCGCCCGAACATCACGTCGAGCTTCGAGAAGCCGAACGTGAAGGCCTCGCCCTTGTCGATCAGCGTGACGTCGACGGCGTCCCCCAGCGCCTCCGACAGCATCGTGCTGAGCTCCAGCCCGCCGAAGCCGGCACCGAGGATGACCACGCGCTCGCTCATGGCGAGAACCTATCCGGCGCGAGGTTGCTCCGGAACTCGCTCCCTCGGGTAGGTTGGCCGTACACCAACGACAGGAGCAGCATGGCCTACCTCATGACCCATTTCTGGCCCGGCGCGACCGAAGAGCAGTACCGCACGCAGCTGGCGACCGTCCATCCCGGCGGGGGCCTGCCGGCGGGCCAGCTGCATCACGCTGCCGGCCCGACCGAGGGTGGGTTCCTGATCAGCGCGATCTGGGACTCGAAGGACTCCGCGGACGCCTTCATGAGCGACGTCCTGATGCCGGCGCTGCCCGTCGAGGGCGGCTTCAGCGGCCACCCGGAGGAGCGCGTCGCCGAGGTCGTGAATCTGCAGAGCGCCTGAGCGACCCGGGGGGTCGAGCAGGCTGACCGGGACTGACCCTAGCTCGCCGTGAACGTGCAGGTCACGATGTTGCTCAGGCCACCGGTCCCGTCGGTCTGCTGGCCCTTCGCGGTGTAGGTCGCGCCGCTCGTCAGCTGGCCGACGGCGCTCTGGACGGTCCACAGCGGGCCGATGATGAACGTCCCGGTGGTGAGCGTCGCGACCGGCGTCCCCGTCGCCGTCGCGCCGGCGAAGAACTGCACGGTGACGGTGCCGGTCGAGATCGTCGTGGTGCCGATGATCCGGTCCTGGCCGCCGCCGCTGCCGAGCGTGCAGCCGCCGAGGAACGTGATGTTCGGCGCGGCCGTGACCGTCCACGTCACCGTGCGGTCGGCGGTGGCGACGCCGGCCGCGTCGAGCGCGTGGACGGTGAATGTGTGACTGCCGACGGCGAGGCCGGTGTAGGCCGCGCTGCCCGTGTCGCACGGTCCGAACGCGCCGCCGTCGAGACGGCAGCGGAAGCTCGTGAATCCCGTATCGGTGAAGGTGAAGTTCGCGGTCGTCTGCGAGCTGGAGGCCGGCGGCTGGGCGGTGATCGTCGGCGCCGCGGTCGCCACGCGCCAGGTGCGTGACGCCGTCGCAGTGGCGACGCCGTCGGCGTCCAGCGCGCGCGTGTCGATGGTGTGCGAGCCGTCGGCAAGGGCGGTGAACGTCTTCGGGCTCGCGCACGTCGCCCAGGCGCCGCCGTCGAGCCGGCACTGGATGGTCGTGTAGCCGGCCTGGGTGAGGGTGAAGGCCGCGGTCGTGGACGCCGACGGGTCGGGCACGCCGGTCGTGATGGCCGGGGCGGCGGTGTCGACCGTCCAGGTGACGCTTGCGGCGGGACCCGCGACGCCGGAGGACGTCGCGTGGACGTCGAAGGTGTGCGAGCCGCTGGCGAGACCGCTGAGGGCCTTCGGGCTGGTGCACGCCGCCCAGGCGCTGCCGTCGAGCCGGCACTCGTAGCCCGTCCCGCCGCCACCGGTGAACGAGAAGCTCGGTGCCGTGTTGGCGCTGCGCGCCGCAGGGCGCGCGGTGATCGTCGGCGCGGTCAGGACGGGGACGGTGACGGTCACCGCCGTGCTGGTCGCGCCGGCCGCCGTCCACGTGCGAAAGCGGCCGGTCACGCGATAGCGGTAGCTTCCGCTCGTTGGCGGAGCGTCCGTGCACGTCGTCGCCGGCGCCGCGAGGCCGGCGCCGCACGTGCCGCTCGTCGCGACCCAGGTGACGCCGCCGTCGGAGCTGCGCTGCACGAGGTAGGTGACCTCCGCGTTGAGCGCGGGGCTCGACGGGGTGACGGTGGACGCGGTGAAGGTGACGGTGACCGTGCCGGTCGCGGTGGCGGGTACGGTTGCGGCCGGTGCCGAGAGCGTGCCGACCGCCGAGCCGCCCGCGCCGGCGCCCGAGCCCTTCCAGAAGGCGTCCGCGCCAGGCGCGCCGGCGAGCGGCACGCCCAGCGCCGCGAGCACGGCGAGGATGGCCGCCCGCGTGCTCACGGGGAGGTGCTCCCCGCGACGGCGCGGTAGCTGAAGGTCACGACCGCGCCCTTGCAGCCGTTCTGGTTGGCCGGGCGGTCGAGCATCGTGATCGCCGGCCAGCGCTCACGCGGCACGCCGAGGTCCGCGAGCGAGGCGACGACGCCCGCGCCGACGCGCACCGGCGGCCCGGTCAGGGGCTGCAGTGCGAAGTCCGAGGAGTCGCACGGCAGCGCCGGCGTCGCTGCGGGTGCGTTGATGCGCACTGCGGTCAGCTCGATCGACGTCACGTCGAGCGGCTCGTCGAACGGGTTGCCGAGCTTCGCGTCGAGCGGCTGCACCGCGCCGGGCGTGAGGGCGGCGCTCAGGTTGCCGCCGATCAGCAGGCGGCGGGTGTCGGGCGCGGGCGCGGAGGATGGGCCGGGTGTCGTCGTCGGCGGCACGGCGACGGGTGTGCTGCCCGAGCCGCCGGTCGCGCCGGGGCGCACGGTGAGCACGAGGGTGCGGAACGCTCGCCGCACGCGCGCGTGCGAGTGGCGCCCGCGCACGCGCGTCGCGACGACGCGCAGGCGGTAGCGGCCGGGACGGCTGCCCGTCGCGACGCGCAGGGTGAGGGTCGCTCGCCGCGTGGCGGTGACCTTCGGCCCGAAGGTGGCGGTGATGCCGCGCGGGACGCGCAGCGTGAGGCGCACGGGGCTGCGCGCCACGTGGACGGCTGAGGAGCGGGCGGGGACGCCGCCGGTGCGGGGCCAGCCGCGCCCGGTGATCGAGACGCGCATGCGCACCGTTGCCGGGGCGGTGACGCTGACCGTGGAGGGCGCGAGGCGCACCCGGATGATCGGCACGTGGTGTTTGGCGCGCGTGCTCCCTGCGAGCGGGAGGACCCCGGTCTTGACGCCCGCGTAGGCCAGGCCTGCGGCGGCGCAGAGGGCGACGCAGGCGAGGACGGCGATGCGGCGGGCGCGGCGCATGAGGATCCCAGCGGTCGGGAGCGGCCGCGCACGGCGGCCGCTCCCTTCCGTCGGATGGATTCGGCCTGGGGGACTAGGCCGTCTTGAGGTAGATCGTGGGCGTCGCGCCCTTGCAGGCGTCCTGGTTGACGGCGGTGTTCGCCATCGAGAGTGTGCCGGTCGTGACCGTCACGCTGCCGCCGGTCGCGGGGATGGTGACAGCGGCCGCCATGTTCGCGTTGAACGTGAAGTCCGCCGCCAGACAGCCGGCCGGGAGGCCGCCGATGCCGCTGAGCGCGCCGTTGCCGGTCGCCGGCAGCGAGGTGTCCAGCACGAGGTTCGAGACCTGGACGGCGGAGGCGCCGGGGTTGTTGATCTTGATCGACGAGGTCGCCGCCGTGCCGCCCGGGTAGAGCGTGCCGGTGAACGTCACGGGGTTGATCGTGAGGGCCGACGTGGTGCCGACCGTTGCGGTACCGCTGCCGGTGCCGGTGCTCGTCCAGAACGCGATCGCGCCGCCTGCGAGGGCGAGGGCGAGCACGACGATGAACGGGACGAGGACCTTCTTGTTGCGCTTGAGCGCGTGCATCACTGGGGCTCCTTCTGGAGGGTGGGAGAGGGGGACCGACAGAGCCGCCGCCGGCCGCACTGGAGGGAGGGCCCGGGGCGAAGCCCTGCGCCGGGGCATGAGGACCGCGACTCCCCGCTTGTCGGTCCGCGGTGGACGCTTTCTGGACTCCCTGCTCGTGCTGCGCAGGTTTCGCGTGCCAAACCTCCACGAAGCGGCGCAGGCACAGCTTCAGGTGGCGGCGGAGGGCGCACTCATCGGTGGCGACCGACACGAAGATGACGCATGTGTCATCTTTCTCGCACGCAGGTTGACACTGTGTCGAACGATCCGGAGGTCGGACGTGAGCGCCACCGCAGGCCACATCCCGAGAGTCCTGGCGATCGACGCCGGCGGGACCATGACCGACACGTTCATCGTGGACGCGGCCGGCGCGTTCGTCGTCGGGAAGGCCCAGACCACGCCCGAGGACGAGTCCGATGGCTTCATGCGCTCGATGGTCGACGCGCTCGCCCAGTGGGACATGGACGTCGACACCGCGCTGCCACAGGTCCTGAGCGGGATCTTCTCCGGCACGGCGATGCTCAACCGGCTGCTCTCGCGGACCGGCCGGCGCGTCGGGGCCATCGTGACCGCAGGCCACGAGGACACGCTGCGGATCGAGCGCGCGATCCAGACCCACCTCGGGTACCCGTACGCCGACAAGCTCCACGTCGCGACGCACCACCACAATGCTCCGCTCGTGCCGCGCGACCTCGTCAAGGGCGTCCGCGGGCGCATCGACCTCTTCGGCGAGGAGGTCCTCCCGCTGCGTGAGCAGGACGTGCGCGAAGCCGCCCGGGCGCTGCTCGACGCGAAGGTGGAGGGGATCGTCATCGCCCTGCTCTCGAGCTACCGCAGTTCCGCGCACGAGCTGCGCACCGCCGCGATCGTGCGCGAGGAGATCGCCGCGCGCGGCATGAACGGCGACGCGCCGCCGCTGTTCGTCAGCTCCGAGCTGTATCCGTCCAGGCGCGACCTCCCGCGCCTGAACTCGACCGTCGTCGAGGCCTACGCGGCCGAGCCCTCGCGCGGGACGCTGCGCGCCGTCAACGAGCGCACGCGGAAGCATGGTGCGAGCTTCGAGCTGCGCGTCATGGCGGGGCACGGCGGGACGATCTCGATCGAGGCGCGCGAGCTCGCGCGCACGCTCGTCTCGGGGCCCATCGGCGGTGTCGTCGGCGGGCGCGAGGTCGCCGCCCGCCTGGACATGCCGAACGTCCTGTGCACCGACATCGGCGGGACGTCGTTCGACATCGCCCTGATCACCGACGGGACGCACGAGGTCACGCCGACCCCGGACATCGCGCGCTTCGTCCTGAACACGCCGCTGGTGCGCATCGACTCGATCGGGGCGGGCACCGGGTCGTTCGTGCGCCTGAACCCCAACTCGAACCGTCCCGAGCTCGGGCCCGACTCGGCGGGCGCGCGGGTCGGCGTCTGCTGGCCGGAGGGCGGCCTGGAGACGATCAGCGTCACCGACCTGAACCTCGTACTCGGGCGCCTGAACCCGGACTACTTCCTGGGCGGCGACCTCGAGCTGGACGTCGAGCGCGCAGAGCACGCGGTCGCGACGCAGCTGGCCGGGCCACTCGGGCTCAGCGTCCCGGACGCGGCCGCCGGCGTCGTCGATCTCTTCGAGCAGACGCTGCGCCACGAGGCCGTCGGCAGGATCCTCGGCAAGGGCTACTCGCCGGTCGACTATGCGCTCCTCTGCTACGGCGGCGGCGGCCCGCTGCACGTCGCGGGCTACACGGCGGGCGTCCCCTACCGCGACGTGCTGGTGCCCGCCTGGGCGGCGGGCTTCAGCGCCTACGGATGCGCCTGCGCGGACTTCGAGTACCGCTTCGAGCAGACCGTCGACATGCCGATCGTCCCGGGAGCTGCGGAGGGGGACAGGGCGGGCGCCGGCCAGTGGCTCACGAGCATCTGGATGGGGCTGCGCGAGCGCGTGCTGGCCGAGTTCGCGAAGTCCGGCGTCGAGGCGCAGGACATCCGGTTCACCCATCTGGTGCGCATGCAGTACCGGGGTCAGCTCAACGACCTGGAGATCGTCTCGCCGCATCCGCAGATCACCGAGTCCGGTCAGCTGGACGATCTCGTCGTCGCCTTCGAGCGCTCCTACGCGAAGCTCTACGCGCGCAGCGCCCGCTCGCCGGAGCTCGGCTACGTCGTCACGCAGGCGATCGCGCTCGGAATGACCCCGGTGGAGAAGCCGGCGCTCCCGGAGCTCCCCGATGCCGGCGCCGCCCCCGCCGCGGCGGCCTCCAAGGGGACGCGCGAGGTGCGCTGGGCCGACGGCCCGGCGACGACCGAGATCCTCCAGCTGGAGGAGCTCGCCGCCGGCAACGTCATCGCGGGGCCGGCGATCGTCGAGCACGCGGCGACGACCTTCGCGATCCCGCCGGATCGCAGCGCGGCGCTCGACCGTCACCTGATCTTCCACCTGAGCTCGAAGGAGGCCTGAGGCCATGACACCGCCGCCGATCGTCGAGGCCGCCCGCGAGCTGGAGCCGCAGCCGCGGCCGATCGGCTGGGACGGGCGCCCGCTGAGGACGATGCTCGAGGAGGCAGAGGCGCAGTTCGCCGCGACCGGGCACTACCGGGGCCTGGAGCGCCTCGAGCTGCTGGAGCGCGACCCGATCGGCTACGAGAAGCTCTTCAGCCGCCTGCGCGGCGGGCTCGTCTCGGCACGCGAGACGGCGATGAACATCTCGGCCTCGCCGATCGTGCGCGAGCTCGGTGAGCTGTGTTTCGCGCTCTACACGCCGGAGGGCGACTCGGTCGCGCTGTCGACGGGGATCATCGTGCACGTCCACACGATGTCGGACGCCATCAAGTGGATGGTGCGCAACGACTACGAGCGCAACCCAGGCATCCGTCCCGGCGACATCTTCGCCAACAACGACCCGCGCATCGGCGACGTCCACAACGCGGACGTGCAGACATTCGTCCCGATCTTCGACCCCGCCGGCAGTGGGGAGCTGATCGGCTGGGCGGGCGGGGTGACGCACGTGCTCGACATCGGCGCGACGACGCCGGGCGGCGTCCCCGTCGGGCCGGTCACGCGGTTCGAGGACGGACTCGACCTGCCCTGCATGAAGGTCGGCGAGCGGGACGAGCTCGCCACGTGGCACATGAAGCGCATCCAGCAGGCGACCCGCGCGCCGATGTACTACCTGCTCGATGAGAAGACGCGGCTGTCGGGCTGCCACCTCGTGCGCGAGGCGGTCGAGCGGGTCGTCCTGGAGGAGGGCCTCGACCGCTACAAGCAGTTCGTCCACGAGGTGATCGAGGAGGGCCGCCGGTCGTTCAAGGCGCGGATCCGCGAGATGACCGTCCCCGGGCGCTATCGCTCGCCGTCGTTCATGGACGTGACCTTCGCCGACAAGGAACGCCTGCCCGCGTACGCGCGGCGGGACTTCCTCATGCACTCCCCGTTCGAGGTGCGGATCACGCGCGACGGATCCTTCGAGCTCGACTACGACGGCTGCTCCGCCTGGGGCTACCACTCGATGAACTGCACGCCGAGCGGGATGCAGGGCGCGATCTGGGTGCAGTTCACGCAGACGCTGATCTGCAACGACAAGGTCAACGACGGCGCGTACTACGGCATCAGGACGAACTTCCCGGAGGGGACGATCGCCAACGTCGGCGAGGCTCCCGGCTCGACGGGCATCGCGTGGGCGTTCCTGCAGCCCTCGTTCACGGGCTTCCCCCGGACGATCTCGCGCGCCGTCCAGGCGCGCGGGTTCATCGAGGAGGTCCTGGGCGCCTACTCGGTCTCGGGCAACGTGCTCCAGGGCGGGGGCATCGATCAGTTCGGCCAGCCCAGCGCGATCATGAACTTCGAGATCGCCGCCCAGGGCCTGGGGGCCAAGTACGTGCTCGACGGCACCGACTTCGCCGCGGCGATGTTCAACCCGGAGGGCGACGCCGGCGACGTGGAGATGTGGGAGCTGATCTCGCCGTTCGTCTACCTCTCGCGGAAGGTCAAGGCCTCCTCCGGCGGCTGCGGGCGCCATCGCGGCGGCTCCTCGTTCGAGTCGCTCTTCCTCGTGCACAAGACCCCGTTCTGGGAGGTCCAGAACCTCGGCAACGGCCTGGTGTTCTCGTCGCCCGGCATCTTCGGCGGCTACCCCGGGTCGATCGGCTACATCCACAACATCCGCCGCAACGACCTGCGCGAGCGCGCCCTGCGCGGCGAGGCCTATCCGGTGGCCGACGGCGACTACGAGCACCCTGCGCTCATGGAGATCGCGGGCGAGCGCCAGTACGGGCACGACAACTTCACGACGCTCGAGCCGATCGCCCACGGCGACCTCTACCTCTCGGTGATGAAGGGCGGCTCGGGCCTGGGCGACCCGCTGCTGCGCCCGCCCGCGTCGGTCGCCGAGGACGTGCGCGACGAGCACCTGCTCCCGCGCTTCGCCGACAGCGTCTACGGCGTCGTGCTCGATCAGCGGGGCGCCCCCGATGCGGCCGCGACCGAGCGGCGGCGCGCCGCGCTGCGCGAGGACCGCCTGGCGCAGGCGATCGGCGTGTCCGTCTGGTGGGGGCGCGAGCGCGGGCGCGTGCTCGCGCGCGAGCTGCCGCCCCACGTGCAGGGGATGTACGCCGAGTCGATGAAGCTCTCGGCACGCTGGGCCGCGGAGTTCCGGGGGTTCTGGAACCTTCCGGCGGACTTCGAGTTCGACGTCCCCACGCCCACCGTCGCGATCGAGCACGCCGCCGCGGGGGCGACCACCCCGGCGCAGTCCGCCGGGGCCTTCCTCGAGGCTGCCGCGCAGCACGACGCCGAGGGCCCGCCGGCGCCGCTCCCGGCCGGCGGCGACCGGTCGCTGGAGCCGGCCACGCTCGAGGCGCTGCACGCCGAGCGGCTCTCGCGCACGGAGGTCCGCGACATCCAGTCGGGCTACAAGAACCCCGATCGCTTCGAGCAGTGGGTCGCGCTGCTGCAGGCGCGCGCGCCCTGGAGCGCGCCGATCGTCCTGCCCTTCGGCGAGGGGCTGAACATCGTCGCCGCCGACGGCGGACACGTCGTGCGCTGCGACTGCGGCCACGACTTCTGCTCCTGGCAGGAGAACTGGAAGATGCACGCGTCAATCCGCGTACGCGACAGCGACACGGCGCTGCGCGAGGTCTATCCGCGCATGGCGCACTGCGACCCCGCCTGGCAGGAGCTGCGCGAGTACCACTGCCCGTCGTGTGCGCGGCAGCTCGAGGTGGAGGCGGTGGCGCCCGGATATCCGGTCGTCCACGAGTTCCTCCCTGACCTGGAGGGGTTCTACCGCCAGTGGCTCGGACGCGAGCTGCCGGTCGCCTGAGGGAGCCCCACGGCGACCTGCGATCCTGGGTCGCGATGACCGCGCAGCCGCCCGCCGATCGCGACGCACCGCAGGACGAGCTCGCGCTGTCGGTGGGGTGCGCCTTCGAGGTCGACGCCGGCCAGTCCGTCGAGGCGGTCATGCAGGTCGCGCCGCGGCCCCATCCGGGAGTGCGGATGGAGCGCGAGACCTGGGAGACCCCCGTGGAGCACTACTGCTACATCGATCTCTACGGCAACCGCTGCGAGCGGCTGAGGTTCCCGGAGGGCCATTCGCGGATCGCCTACGAGGCGCGGCTGCTGCTCGCCGCGCCCGCCGACGCGATCGAGCCGCAGACGCCCGAGACGCCCGTCGGCGAGCTCCCCGACGAGGTGCTGAGCTTCGTCATGCCGAGCCGCTTCTGCCTGCCCGACGAGCTGGGCCACGAGGCCTGGCAGCGCTTCGGGCATCTCACCCCCGGGTGGGGCCGCGTGCAGGCGATCGTCGACATGGTCCATCACCACCTCGAGTTCGTCCCGCAGTCCTCGAACCCGTGGACGACGGCGGCCGACGCCTACCGCGCCGGGCAGGGCGTGTGCCGCGACTTCGCCCACCTGGCGATCACCTTCTGCCGCGCGCTGAACATCCCGGCGCGCTACGTCTTCGGCTACATCCCGGAGGTCGGCGTCGCGCCGACGGGTCAGGTGCCGGACTTCGCCGCCTGGTTCGAGGCGTTCCTCGACGGGCGCTGGCACACCTTCGACGCGCGCAACAACACGCCGCGCGCGGGCCGCGTCGTCGTGGGCCGCGGCCGTGACGCCGTCGACGTGGCCCTGCTGACGTCGTTCGGCCCGCTCACGCTCACGGGCTTCCACGTGTTCGCCGATCCGACGGCGTCGACCGAGCCCACCGCGCTCGCGGCGCGCTGACGTGGCGGCCGAGCCGCTCAGCCTGGGCGTCCTCGGGCGCTCGCGCAAGGAGCACGAGCGCCGGCTCCCGATCCATCCGGCGCACATCGAGCGGATCGACCCGGTGCTGCGCGCGCGGATCACCCTGGAGCGCGGGTACGGCGAGCACTTCGGCGTGCCGGACGCCGAGCTCGAGGCGCTCGTCGGCGGCATGGCCACCCGTGAGGAGGTGCTCGGCGCCGCCGACGTCGTGGTGCTCGCCAAGCCGGCCGCGGCGGACCTGGCCGAGCTTCGCCCGGGCCAGGCCCTCTGGGGTTGGCCCCACTGCGTGCAGGACGCCGCGATGACGCAGGCGGCGATCGACCGCCGGCTCACGCTGATCGCCTGGGAGGCGATGAACCACTGGACCGACGACGGGACGTTCGCGATCCACGTGTTCCACAAGAACAACGAGCTGGCCGGCTACTGCTCGGTGCTGCACGCGCTGGCGCTCGTCGGGGCGACCGGCCAGTACGGCCGCGATCGCAGCGCGGCGGTGATCAGCTTCGGCGCGACGGCGCGCGGCGCGGTCGCCGCGCTCCACGCGCTCGGCATCCACGACATCACCGTGTTCACCAAGCGGGCGGTCGGCGTCGTCGCCTCGCCGATCGCCGGCGTGCACTTCAAGCACTTCGACCGCCATGCGCAGGATCCCCGCCGCGTCTACGCGCTCGAGCACACCGGCCTGCCGCCGTTGGCGGCGGTGCTCGCGGGTCACGACGTCGTCGTCAACTGCGTGCTCCAGGACACGGACGCGCCCCTGCTCTTCGTCCTGGACGACGAGCTCGAGCTGTTCGCCCGTGGCACGCTCTTCGTCGACGTCTCGTGCGACGACGCGATGGGGTTCGAGTGGGCCCGGCCGACGTCGTTCGCGGCGCCCATGTTCGACGTGCCCGTGCGCGGCGGAGCAGCGCACCACTACGCGGTCGACCACAGCCCGTCGTACCTGTGGGACTCGGCGACGTGGGAGATCAGCGCGGCGCTGCTGCCGTTCCTGCCGACGGTCATGGCCGGCCCGTCCGCGTGGGACGGCGACGAGACGATCCGCCGCGCGATCGAGATCCGCGACGGCGTCATCGAGAATCCGAAGATCCTCTCCTTCCAGGACCGCGCGCCGGAGTACCCCCACGCACCTCGCTGAGCGGCTGTCCGCGCCCGGCCGGGACCCCTGGCGGCCGCGCGGGCGGCAGGGTAGGCTCGCGCGATCGTCCCCCACCGCGAGGTCCCATGTCCGTAGACGCCACCGATCTCGACCACGTCCTCGTCGCCGATCGCGAGCGCTGGGAGGACGGGCCGCCGCAGGAGCTGTTCCGCGAGTTGCGCGGGCGGTGCCCGGTGCACTGGTCGGAGAAGATCTCCGAGTACCCCGGGGAGGACGGCTTCTGGTCGGTCACGACGGCCGAGGACGTGCACGAGGTCAGCCGCGACTGGCAGGCCTACTCCTCGGCGAACGGGATCACGGCGCTGCGTCACGCGATCCTGCCCGTCGAGCTGGTCGGCGCGATGTTCATCGGGATGGATCCGCCCAAGCACGACCGCGTCAAGGCGCTGTTCCAGCGCGGCTTCACGCCCAAGCGCATCGCCGAGCACGAGGACGCGATCCGCGCCATCACCCGCGAGGTGCTCGACCGGCTGGAGGGCCGCGAGACCTGCGACCTCGTCGAGGACGTCGCTCAGCCCGTGGTCGCCCGCGTGATCGGCAGCTTCATGGGCCTGGCGCCCGAGGACGACGCGCCCTGGGCCCACCTCATGAACACCGTGCTGGGTGCCGGCGACCCGGACCTCAACCCCGAGGGGGTCGACGCGGTCATGGCGCGCGAGGTGCCGGAGATCTTCGAGCGCTGCGGCAGGCTGATCGCCGAGCGCCGCGCGAACCCGACCGACGACCTGACGAGCGTCCTCGTCCACGCGGAGGTCGACGGGGAGCAGCTCGAGGAGCACGAGATCGTCATGGGCTTCTTCCTG
>DATCDC010000057.1:0-20875 GCA_036510915.1 Solirubrobacteraceae bacterium
CAGCTTCAGGGACGCGCGCGAGCGTGTGCTCGGCGAGCGCGGTGATCGTGAGGCTCGGGTTGACGCCGGGGTTGGCGGGGAGCGCCGAGCCGTCGGTGATGAGCAGGTTCTCGTAGCCGAAGACGCGGCCGTCGCGATCGATGACCCCGGTCTGCGGGTCGGCGCCGACGATCGCGCCGCCGAGGATGTGCGCGGTCACCGGGACGTTCATCAGCGCCTCGGTCAGCGAGCTCTGCGGGGTTCCGCCGATGCGCGCGGCGAGCCACTCGGCCGCCCTGTTGGCGACCGGGAGGAACGTCGGGTTCGGGTTGCTCGCATCCTGCTCGGTCGCGAGGCGCACGCCCCCGCCGAAGCGCCTGGGCACGGCCTTGAAGCGGATCGCGGCGTCCGTCGTCTGCATGACGAGCACGATCACCGTGCGCCGCGACCATGCCAGCGGCGAGAGCGTGCGCGCAAACCGGACGGGGCGCCGGATCACCGCGGCCAGCCACCGCAGCGGACGGGTCACGCGCGTGCCGTCGCCGGTCAGCGTCGTGTAGAGCGTCGCCATCGCATCGCCGCCCTTCCCGTACGTCACGAGCTCGATGTGCGTCTCGGGATCGGGGTAGACGCTGGAGCTGATCGCCACCGAGGCGCCGAAGTCGCGTGCGTCGTCCGGTGCGGTGACGGCGACGATCGACTCGCTGTTCGTGCGCACGCGGTGCCCGAGCCGGCCGGAGATCCGCGGCAGCGCGCCGGACTCCTTGCACGCGGCGAGCAGCTTGTTCGTGCCCAGCGCGCCGGCCGCGACGACCACGCCCTGCGCCGTGAGGCGCGCGCCGCCGCGCCGCACCCAGGCGCCGCTGCGCTCGTGCGCGACCGTGTAGCCCTCCGAGCCGTCGGGCGCGCCGAGCGGGCGCACGTCCGTGACGGTGCGGTCGGGCTCGACGCGCACGCCGAGCCGCTCCGCGAACCACAGATAGTTCTTGACGAGGGTGTTCTTCGCGCCGTGGCGGCAGCCGATCATGCACTGCCCGCAGCGCTGGCAGCCCGTGCGCTCGGGGCCCTCGCCACCGAAGTAGGGGTCGGGGTGGCGCACGCCCGCCTCGCCGAAGTACACCCCGATGCGGGTGTGGCGGTAGGTGTCGCCGACGCCGAACGACTCCCCCATCTCGCGCAGCAGGCGGTCGCCGTCGGAGTCGAAGCTCACGTCCGTGACGCCCAGCATGCGCTCGGCCGTGTCGTAGTGGGGCGTCAGCTCGGCCTCCCAGTCGCCGAGGTCCCTCCAGGCCGGATCCTCGAAGAACGCCCGGCGCGCGCGGTAGAGCGTGTTCGCGTAGCCCAGGCTGCCGCCCCCGACGCCCGCGCCGGAGACGATGAAGATGTCGCGGAAGAGCGACATGCGCATGACGCCGCGGCAGCCGAGCTTCGGGGCGAAGAAGTAGCGCCGCGTGTCCCACGTGCTGTTCGCGAAGTCCTCGTCGCGAAAGCGCCGTCCGCTCTCGAGCACGAGCACGCGGTAGCCCTTCTGCGCGAGCCGCAGTGCGGCGACGCTGCCGCCGAAGCCCGAGCCGATGACGATCCAGTCGTAGTCGAACCGGCGGGGCGCACTGCGATCGCGGTCGGCGGGGGCGGCGGTCGTCGTCGTCATGGGCGTGCTCGGGGTCGCGGGCAGAGCAGCTTGACACCCTGTCAGGCTCTGGGTCCGGGAGCGTATCGCGACCGGCGTGGACCAGCACTCACGGTCCCGCCGCGTGCAACCCGCAGCGCACCCGCGCCTCCGGTCCGATCGGGGCGGCCGGATTCGAACCGGCGACCCCCTGCTCCCAAAGCAGGTGCGCTACCAGGCTGCGCCACGCCCCGATGACCGGGGATGGTACGGGGAACCTCCGCAACCTCTCCCGCCCCACCCCGTTCCAACCGGCGCACCCATTCCCAGGGCGCACACCACGGGGGACGGGCGGTTCCACCGGCCGGGGCGGCAGCGAGCGCCCCGGCCGGCCGCCTGACGCGGTGCCGGCCGCGATCGCTCGTACACGTGGCCCGAAGTTCTGCGTGGAGTTCCGCGCGCCGCCGAGACCTGCAGAACGTACGGCCGCGTGTACTAGCTTGGGGCCATGGCCGACGTCCAGCCCCTGCGCGCCCTGCACTACGACCTCGAGGTCGTCGGCTCGCTCAACGCGGTGTGCTCCCCGCCGTACGACGTGATCGATCCCCAGCAGCGCGCCGCGCTCGCCGCGCGCTCTCCGCACAACGTCGTCGGGATCGACCTCCCCGAGGCCGCCACGCCGGGCGGCGACCCGTACGCCCACGCCGCGCAGCTGCTCGAGCACTGGCAGGCCGAGGGCGCGATCGTGCGCGACGCCGAGCCCGCGCTGTGGGTCCTCACCCAGGAGTACACGGGGCCCGACGGCGCCCGGCGCACGCGCAGCGGGTTCTTCGCCCGGGTCGCCGTGACCGGGTACGGCCCCGGGCGCATCCGCCCGCACGAGCGCACCCACCCCGGGCCCAAGGCGGATCGCCTGCGGCTCACGCGCGCCACGCGCACGAACCTCTCGCCGATCTTCTCGCTGTACGACGACCCCTCCGGCGCGGCCTGGGGCGCGCTCGAGCCGGTCACCCACACGCCGCCGCACGGCGCGCTCGAGGACGAGGAGGGGACCGTCAGCCGCCTGTGGCGCGTCGCCGACCCCGCCGTGATCGACGCCGTGCGCACGGCGCTCGGCCCTGCGGAGCTGCTGATCGCCGACGGCCACCATCGCTACGAGACCGCGCGCGTCTACGCCGAGGAGATCGGCGGCGAGGGCGAGCACTGCCACGTCCTGCAGTACCTCGTCTCGCTCGAGGATCCGGGCCTGACCGTCTTCCCCACCCACCGGCTCGTTGACGGCCTGCGCGACGACCCCGCGCGCCAGGCGGCGCTCGCCGCGACGCTGCGCGAGCACTTCGTGATCGAGGAGCTGGACGACGTCGCGCAGCTCGCGCCGCCGGACGGCGACGGGCCGCTCCAGCTGGGGTACATCGACGCCCACCTCCAGCGCCCGTTCCGCCTCACGCTGAAGGACCAGGCGATCGCCGACCGCGCGCTCGCCGGGTTCCCCGAGCCCTACCGCAGGCTCGACACGGCGGTGCTCGAGGCGCTGATCCTGACCGGCCCGCTGGGCCTCAGCGAGGACGACATCTCGCACTTCCGCGGTCTGGGCTACTCGCGCAACGACGCCGAGGCGCTCGACCTCATCCGCTCGGGCACGTTCGACGTCGCGTTCTTCCTGCGCGGGACGCCGGTGCGCCAGATTCGCGAGATCGCCGCGGCCGGCGTCAACATGCCGCCCAAGTCGACGTTCTTCGTCCCGAAGGTCCCCACGGGACTGCTCTTCAACCCCTTGTCATAATCGGATGACCATGAAGGCCACAGCCAGCCGCGACGCAGGGTTCCGTCACACCGTCAAGGTGCGCCAGCACGACATCACGACCGACGAGCCGGCCGACGTCGGCGGCGGCGACGAGGGGCCCAGCCCGCTCGAGCTGCTCGCCGCGAGCCTCGCCGGATGCGTGGCCGTGACGATGGAGATGTACGCCGCGCGCAAGGGCTGGGACATCGGCGGCGTCGAGGTCGAGGTCGAGTTCACCCCCGGTGAGCGCGGCTGCCCGACGAAGTTCGGCGTCGTGACCCGCCTGCCCGACAGCCTCAGCGAGGAGCAGGTCGACCGCCTCACCGTCATCGCGGCGAAGTGCCCGGTGCACCGCACGCTCGAGGGCGAGGTCATGTTCGACGAGCGTGTCGAGCGCGTCTCGCTCGCGAGCTGAGCTCGCCGCGACGCTGGCGCCGGTCCTCCTCGATCCCGCGGAGGCCGCGGCACTCGACGTGCACGGCCGCATCGACGCCGCGGTCCTCGTGCCGCTCTACCTCCATGACGACGGCAGCGTCGGCGTCGTCCTGACCAAGCGCCGCGAGGACCTGCGCCGCCACGCCGGCGAGATCTCGTTCCCCGGCGGGCGCCAGGACGACGACGAGAGCGACCTGCGCGACACCGCGCTGCGCGAGGCCCACGAGGAGATCGGCCTGCCCGCCGACGCCGTCGAGCTGATCGGCGCGCTCCAGCCGACGCCGACGATCGCGACGAACTACGCGATCTACCCGTTCGTCGGGCTGATCGAGCCCGGCCACGCGTGGACCCCGTCCGACCGCGAGGTCGAGACGATCCTCGAGTTCGGGCTCGGCACGCTGCAGGCCGGCTACGAGCGCCGCCGGCTGATGCGCCGCGGCGTGCCGTTCCGCACCGACACGTACGTCGTCGACGAGCACCTGATCTGGGGCGCGACGGCCCGGATCCTCACGGACCTGCTCGAGCGCACGGCGGCGGCGGGTGTCACGTAGGCGCGCGGCGAGGATCTCGCGCCAGCCCCGCGAGGACATCGCGTAGCCGGCCACCGCGCCCTCGGAGAACCAGCGGCCGGCCCGCGTAGGCCCGCGCCGGGCGGCGGCACGTGCCAGCTCGCGCAGCACCGTGCGGCGGCCACCGCGCTCGGCCGCGCCGAGCGCGGCCCGTCCGCCGTCAGGATCGCATCGTCACTGAGCGGCGCCGACGCGGCGCGGCCCGGCCAGCAGCGTGCTGACGGCCTCGCCGGCCTCGGCGAGCCACGCGGCGCGATCGCCGCGCGGGTCGCTGTGCAGCAGGGCGAACGGGATCTCGTTCGTCTTCTGCGCGTGGCGCATCTCGGCGACGCCGGTGTCCAGGACGTCGGCCGGCACCGTCCCGGCGGCCTCGTAGATGACCCCGCGCACGGTCGTGTCGGTCGTCTTCTCGAGCATCATCCGCAGCCGCGAGCCGTGCAGCGGCGCGACGGCTTCGCGCTCGCCGCTCGCGGTCCCGAGCAGCCACAGCAGCAGCGTCACGTTCTCGAGCGCGTAGCGCAGCGTCCCGATCACGTCCGGCGTCCCGAGCCAGCACTCGCCGCCGGCGGCCTCGATCGCGGGCCGCCCGGCCTCGGTGCGCGTGACGATGCGCGCGGCGTGCCCGTCCGCCACAAGCTCGCGCGCGAGGTCGAGCCCGCGGCAGCCGCCGCCCACGATCAGCGCCCTCACGAGGCGCCCCCGCCGAGGTCGCGCTCGTACTGCTCGCGCGTGATCTCGGGCAGCCCCTTCGCACGCCGGCGCCCGTTCTTGGCGGCGAGCATCTGCGCGATGTCCTGCTCGACGAGTGCGTCGTCGTGGCGCTCGACCTGGGCGCGCAGATCCTCGGAGACCTGCGCGCGGACATGCTCCTCGGTCAGCTCCGCGGCACCGCGCGCGCGGCGCTTGGCGTTGATCGCGGCCTGCATCTGCGCGACGTCGTCGAGCTCGTTCTGGAACTCGACCTCCGGCGAGCGGGTCGGGCGCCAGTCCACCTGGGCGGCGCCCGAGCCCGGGTAGAAGAGCCCGAGCAGGATCAGCGCGACGAGCAGGCCGCCGACGACGGCGGCCATGATGAGGACGAACGGGTCCAAGACGCCGAGTCTACGCGCGGCGCGGGCCCATGGATCGGCCGCGCCCGATAGCGTCGCGCCCGTCATGCCCGACGCGATCGACGAGCCCCGCTCACCCGCGGCGATCTACGCGGCGCACTGCCGCGAGGGACGCCTCGCCTACCCCGCCGCGCCGGACGGCACGCCCGTCTGGCCGCCGTCGCTCGTGGTCCCCGGCACGGGCGAGCCGGTGCAGTGGCTGCTGAGCGAGGGCCGAGGCACCGTCTACAGCACGACGGCGCTCCGCGCCCGCGACAGCGAGCCGCGCAATGTCGCGATCGTCGAGCTCGACGAGTGCTACCGGATGATGGCGCGGGTCGACGGGCTCCCCGCGGATGCGGTCGAGATCGGGGCCCGCGTCCGTGTGCGCTTCGGCGCGCCCGACGAGGCGGGCGCGCGCCTGCCGTTCTTCGTCCCGCAGGCCGGCGCATGAGCCCGCTGCGCGCGAGCAGCGCGATCGCGGGGGCCGCCGAGAGCGACCTCGGCGCCGTCGCCGAGGGGATGCGCCCGGTCGACCTGATGGTCCAGGCCTCGCTGGGCGCGCTGGCCGACTGCGGCCTGGCGCTCGGCGACGTCGACAGCCTCTTCGCCGCCACGACGCAGCTCCCGATGGCGCCGCTCAACCTCGCCCAGGAGCTCGGCATCCGCCCGCGCTACACCGACGCGACGAACGTCGGCGGCTCGTCGTTCATGTTCCACGTCGACCACGCGCGCGCCGCGATCGCAGCAGGGCTGTGCGAGGTGGCACTGATCGCCTACGGCAGCACCCAGCGCCTGGTCGGGCGCGGCAGCGCCTCCGTGCAGGAGCTCGACCCGTGGGAGACGCCCTACCGGCCGGTGATGCCGCTCACCGCCTACGCGCTCGCCGCCGCCCGCCACATGCACGAATTCGGCACGACCCGCGCGCAGCTCGCCGAGGTCGCGGTCTCCGCCCGGGCTTGGGCCCGGCGCAACCCGGCCGCCTGGTCGCGCGACCCGCTGAGCGTCGACGACGTCCTCGGCGCGCGGATGGTCGCCGACCCGCTGACCGTGCGCGACTGCTGCCTGGTCACCGACGGCGGCGCGGCGATCGTCGTGACCTCCGCCGAGCGCGCCGCGACGCTCCGGCGCCCGCCGGTGCTCGTCCTCGGCGCCGGCGAGGCCCACAGCCACCGCCACATCACCGGCATGGCCGACCTCACGCGGACCGCGGCGGCCGAGTCGGGCGCCCGCGCCTTCGCCGAGGCGGGCCTCACCCCCGCCGACGTCGACTGCGTCCAGCTCTACGACGCGTTCACGATCACGCCGATCCTCTTCCTCGAGGACCTCGGGTTCTGCGCCAAGGGCGAGGGCGGCCCGTTCGTCAGCGGGGGCCGGACGGCCCCCGGCGGCGCGCTGCCCATGAACACGAACGGCGGCGGGCTGTCCTACTGCCACCCGGGGATGTACGGGCTGCTGGGAATCGTGGAAGCGGTCCGCCAGCTGCGCGGCGAGGCCGCAGGCCGTCAGGTCGCCGGCTGCGAGGTCGCCGTGGCCCACGGCAACGGGGGCGTCTTGTCCAGTCAGGCCACACTCGTGCTCGGGACCGCCGGGACGGCGTAATGTCACGAGCATGAATTTCGATCTGAGCGATGAGCAGCAGCTCATCAAGAGCACCGCGCGCGAGTTCACCGACAAGGAAGTGGTCCCCAAGGCGGGCCCGAACTCCGCCGACCACCACTTCGATCTCGAGCTCGTGCAGAAGATCGCCGACCAGGGCTACCTGGGCGCGATCGTCCCCCGCGAGTACGGCGGCGCGGGTCTGGACTACGTCACCTATGCGCTGATCTGCGAGGAGATCGGGCGCGGGTGCTCGGGCATGCGCACCGTCGTCTCCGTGCAGACGTCGCTCGTCTGCTCGACGATCCTCAAGTGGGGCACCGAGGAGCAGAAGCAGAGGTACCTGCCGCTGCTGTGCTCCGGCGAGTGGCTGGGCTGCTTCGGGCTGACCGAGCCGGGCACCGGCTCGGGCGCGTCGGACCAGAAGACGCGTGCGGTGCAGCAGGACGACGGCAGCTGGCGCATCAACGGGGCGAAGATGTGGATCTCGCTCGCCAACCACGCGAGGCTCGCACTGATCTTTGCGCAGACCGAGCCGGAGCTGAAGCACAAGGGGATCGCCTGCTTCATCGTCGAGACCGACCAGCCCGGCTTCCAGCCGACGCCGATCGACGGCAAGATGGGGCTCTGGGCCTCGGACACCGCGGAGATCGCGCTCGACGACGTCATCGCCGGGCCGGACGCGATGCTCGGCCAGGTCGGCGACGGCTTCAAGGTCGCGATGAGCGCGCTGGACTCGGGCCGCTACTCGGTCGCCGCAGGCTGCGTCGGCCTCTGCCAGGCGGCGCTGGACGAGTCGATCCGCTACGCCCAGGAGCGCACGCAGTTCGACCGCCCGATCGCCGGCTTCCAGCTCGTGCAGGCGATGATCGCCGACATGGTCGTGCGCACCGAGGCGGCGCGCATGCTCGTCTTCCGCGCCGGCGCGGTGAAGGACGCCGGGCGCCCGAGCACGCTCGAGACCTCGATCGCCAAGTACAACGCCAGCGAGGCCGCCGTCTGGTGCGCGAACACCGCGATCCAGGTGCACGGCGGCGCCGGCTACAGCAGCGACCATCCCGTCGAGCGCTACTTCCGCGACGCACGTGTGACGACGATCTACGAGGGCACCTCGCAGATCCAGCAGCTCATCATCGGCCGCGCGGTCACCGGCATCGACGCGCTGAAGCCGATGGTGCTCGAGCGCGCGCCGGCGTAGTGAGCGCCGACGCGGCGAAGCTCCCGGCGATCATCGGGGTCGCCGGGGCGGGGACGATGGGCGCCGGGATCGCGCAGCTGGCCTGCGCGGCCGGCGCGCAGACCCTGCTCTACGACCCCGTGCCCGGCGCGGCCGAGCGCGGTGCGCAGCGCGCGCTCGAAGGGCTCGAGAAGCTCAAGGCGCGCGGGAGGCTCAGCGCCGAGCAGGTCCGCGCGGCCTGGGAGCGGCTCGACGCCGTCGACGCGCTCGAGGGCCTCGCTCCGTGCGAGCTCGTGATCGAGGCAGCGCCCGAGGTGATGGACGTCAAGCGCGACCTGTTCGGGCGCCTGACGCACGGCATCCTCGCCGACGCCTGCGTGATCGCCTCGAACACCTCGTCGATCCCGATCACCGCGCTCGCCGCGCTGGTGGAGCACCCGGAGCGCTTCGTCGGCCTGCACTTCTTCAACCCGGCGCCCGTGATGCGGCTCGTCGAGGTCATCGCGGGCGTGCAGAGCGGCGAGCGCGCGCTGGCGATCGCACGCGCCACCGGCGCCGCGATGGGCAAGCGCGTGATCGACGCCAGCGACGGCCCCGGCTTTCTCGTCAACCGCTGCGGGCGCCCGTTCGGCCTGGAGGCGCTGCGCGCGGTGCAGGAGGGCCTCGCCGACGTCGAGACCGTCGACCGCATCGCCCGCCTCGGCGGCGGCTTCCGGATGGGCCCCTTCGAGCTGCAGGACCTCGTCGGCATCGACACCGGCTTCGAGGTCTCCAAGAGCTTCTTCGAGCTGAGCTTCGGCGAGCCGCGCTGGCGCCCGTCGACGCTCAGTGCCCGGATGGTCGCCAGCGGGCGCCACGGGCGCAAGACCGCGCGCGGCTGGTACGCCTACGAGGCCGGCGGCATCGTCCGCGAGCCGGATCCCGAGCCGCCGGCCGCCAGCGGCCCGGTCGGCCTGGGCAACGGGCTCGTCGTGATCGACGGCGACCTGTCGATCGCCGACGAGCTGCGCGCGCTGGCGATGCAGGCCGGCTGGGACGTCCGCGACCCCGGCGACGCGGACGGCGAGGTCCCCTTCCTGATCCTCGACTGCGCGGGCACGCCGGGCGACGAGCCGCTCCAGGGCGGTCCGATCGCGCTGCTGTGCGCCGAGGCATCGCTCGCCTCGCTCGACGGCGGCGGCCCGGCCGCGGGGTTCCACGCGCTGCCGCCGCTCGATCCGGGCGGTCTCGTCGAGCTCACCCGCTCGTCCGGGACGAGCGACCTCTCCGCCGAGCGCACCGCGGCGTTCTTCGGCTCGCTCGGGCTGCACACGGCCTGGGTCGGCGACGCGCCCGGCCTCGTGCTCGGCCGGCTCGTCTGCCAGCTCGTCAACGAGGCGGCGTTCGCCGTCGGCGAGGGCGTCGGCAGCGCGACGGACGTGGACGACGGGATGGTCCTCGGGCTCAACCACCCGCGCGGCCCGCTCGCGTGGGGCGACCTGATCGGCCTGGAGCACGTGCTCGTCGTGCTCGACGCGCTGCTGGACGAGCGCGGCGACCCGGCGTACCGCGCGGCGCCGCTGCTGCGCCGGCTGGTCTGGGAGGGGCGCCTGGGCGTCGCGACGGGCGCCGGGTTCCACGACCACGGCGACCCGGACGGCGACTGACCTCACGTTTCGCGGGGCCGCCACGTTGAACCCCGGAATGCCCCTCCCGCCCTTCCAGCGGTTCCTCGACGAGCAGCGCGACCCCGTGTGGCGCTTCCTCGTCGCGTCCGTCGGCCGTGACGCGGCCGACGACTGCTTCCAGGAGACGTTCCTGGCGGCGATGCAGGCCTATCCGCGCCTGCGTCACGGCGAGCACCTGCGCGCCTGGGTGCTGACGATCGCCCATCGCAAGGCGATCGACCATCACCGCGCGCGCCGGCGCGCCGCCGTGCCGGTCGGGGCCACGCCCGATGTCGCGACGGTGGAGCCGCAGGTCGCCGACGAGGAGACCTGGCGACGCGTGCGCGACCTGCCGCCGCGCCAGCGCGGGGTGCTGCTGCTGCGCTACGCCGGGGACCTGCCGCATCGCGACGTCGCGGCGGCCCTGGGCTGCTCGGAGGAGGCCTCGCGCCAGGCGGCGCGGGAGGGGCTCAGACGACTGCGCCACGAGATCGGAGAACGCTCATGACCATCCCCCCGCCCGTCCCCCCGCGCGACCCGCAGGCCGCGGCCGCCGCGGCTGCGCGCTTCGCGGCCGCGGCCCCCGCCGACGTGCGCTACGCCGAGCTCGACACCCCCGTCGGCCGCGTCGTCGCGGTCATGACACGCAGGGGCCTGGTGCGGCTCGACTACGAGGACTGGTTCGGCGGCCTGGACGCCGTGCTCGAGGACACCGCGGAGAAGCTCTCGCCGCGGATCCTGCGCGGCGGTGCCGGGCTGGACCCGGTCGCGCGCGAGCTCGACGAGTACTTCGAGGGCCGCCGGCGCGCGTTCGACATCCCGATCGACTGGACGCTCGTCCCCCCGTTCGGGCGGCGCGTGCTGCAGGCGACCGCGAAGATCCCCTACGGCGAGGTCGCGACCTACGGCGAGGTCGCCACCCGCGCCGGCTCGCCGGGCGGCGCGCGGGCGACCGGCAACGCGCTCGGCGCCAACCCGATCCCGATCATCGTGCCGTGCCATCGCGTCGTGCGCGCCGGCGGCGTGCTCGGCGGCTACACGGGCGGCGTGGAGCGCAAGCAGCGCCTCCTCGCCGTCGAGCGCGGCGAGCGGGCGCTGTTCGGCTGAGCGGCGGCGGCCGCTACTCCTTCCCGGGCTGCGGGAACTGCGTGCGCAGGAACCGGTCCCACATGCCGTCGGTCATCACGTTGCGCTGGGTGATGAGCAGGTGGGCGCTCGGCGTCACCCGGTAGCGGATCTTCGGGTGACGGCTCGTGATCGCCCGTTCGATCGTCTTGGCGACGTCGTCCGGCCCGCCGCCGAGCTTCGCCAGCGGCCCGCTCTCGTAGGCGTCGTGGGTCGCCGTCGCGACGCTCGCGTTGAACTCCCCGTAGGGCCCGCTCGCGTCGGTCCCTTCGTCGATCGCCGTGACCGCGGTGTCGCCGAAGCTCGTCTTGATGACCCCGGGCTGAATGACGACGACGTCGATGCCGAAGCCGCGGACCTCGAAGCGCAGCGCGTCGCTGATCGCCTCGAGCGCGTACTTCGTCGCGTGGTAGAAGCCGCCGCCCGGGAAGGTGAAGTTCGCGCCCATCGAGGACACGTTCACGACCTTGCCCCAGCGCTGCGCGCGCATCCCCGGCAGCACGAGTTGCGTCAGGCGCACGAGCCCGAAGACGTTCGTGTCGAACTGCCGGCGCACGTCATCCATCGAGATGCTCTCGATCGCGCCCGACTGGCTGTAGCCGGCGTTGTTGACCAGCACGCCGACGGCGCCGCTCTCGGCCTCGATCGCGGTGACCGCGGCCTGCATCGAGGCCTCGTCGGTCACGTCGAGCTGCAGCACGCGGCAGCCGTGCTGCTCGAGGTCGGAGATCGCCTCGACCTTGCGCGCCGTCGCGTACACCTTCCAGCCGTTGCCGGCGAGGCGGATGGCCGTGGCCCGGCCGATGCCGGACGAGCAGCCGGTGACGAGGACGGCCTTCGACGGATTGGGCGGCTCGGGCATGTGACGGTCTCCTTGGAGGGCTCGGGGGAGCGTACGCGAGCGCTCCTCGCGGCTCTATGCTAACCGGTCAGCATAGTGCGGCTCCGGCGGCCCGGCGGCTACGATCATCACCATGGCGCCGGCGCAGCAGCATCTGGACCCGCTCAGCGCACTCGACGCCGCCTTCCTCTTGCAGGAAGGGCCGGCGACGCACATGCACATCGGCGCCGTGGCCATCTTCGACGGCCCCCCGCCGCCCTTCGAGGAGGTCCTGGAGCACGTCCGCGCGCGGCTGGACCGCGTCCCGCGCTACCGCCAGAAGCTCGCCTGGCCCCCGGCCGGCATCGGCCGCCCGCGCTGGATCGACGACCCGAGCTTCAACCTCGAGTACCACGTCCGCCATGCCGCACTCCCCGCCCCGGGCGGCGACACGCAGCTGCGCCGGCTGATCGCACGGGTCCACTCCTCGCGCCTGGACCGCTCCAAGCCGCTGTGGGAGCTGCTCGTCGTCGAGGGCCTGCAGGACGACCGCTTCGCGCTGATCTCCAAGACGCACCACTCGGTCGTCGACGGCGTGAGCGGCGTCGACATCACGACCGCGCTGTTCGACGCCGACCCGCTCAGCGAGGACGACGGCGCGCCGCATCCCTGGCTCCCCCACCCCGAGCCGACCTCCGCAGAGCTCACCGCCGCGGCGCTCACCGGCAGCGTGCGCGACCTCGTCGCCGCGCCCGTGCGCGTGCTCGGGACGATCGCGGACCGCACGCGGCTGCGGCAGGCCGCGCAGGGCGTCGGCGAGGCGGCACTGACCGTGCTGCGCCCCGCGCCGAACTCGCCGCTCAACGTGCGCATCGGTCCGCATCGCCGCGTCGGCCTCGTCGACACCCGGCTGGAGGACTTCAAGCTCGTCAAGGACGCCTTCGGCGGCACCGTGAACGACGTCGTCCTCGCCGTCACCGCCGGCGCGCTGCGCGCGTGGATGCACGGGCGCGGCGTCCGCACCGACGGCGTCGAGCTGCGTGCGGCCGTGCCCGTGTCGACGCGCACGCGCGACGAGGCCGGGGCGCTCGGGAACCGCATCACGCAGCTGATCGCGCCGCTGCCGGTCGACGTCGCCGACCCGCTGGCACGCCTGCGCCTCGTGCAGGAGGCGATGGCCGGCCTGACGGAGAGCCGACAGGCGCTGGGCGCGGAGATCATCGCCGGCGGTCAGGACTTCGCGCCGCCGACGATCCTCGCGCAGTCGACGCGCCTGAACTTCTCCACGCGCGCCTACAACCTGCTCGTCACGAACATCCCGGGCCCGCAGATCCCGCTCTACCTGCTCGGGCGCGAGCTGCGCGAGATCTACCCGCTGGCCTTCCTCGCGGGCGACCGCGCGCTCGCCGTCGCGGCGATGTCCTACAACGGCATGGTCGGCTTCGGGGTCATCTCCGACTACGACCGGCTGCCCGACCTCGACGTCTTCTGCGAGGGGCTGCGCGACAGCCTCGCCGAGTACGCCGCGCTCGCCCGCCGGCGCCGGCGCCGCGCCGTCAGGGCGGGCTGATGGGCACGGCCGCCGCGACGAAGAAGGACGAGCAGTCGCGCGCGACGCGCCGGCGCCTGATCGACGCCGCCTCGGCGCTGTTCGCCGAGAACGGCTACCGCGACACGTCGGTCCAGGCGATCGGTGAGCGCGCGGGCGTCAGCCGCGGGTCGATCTTCTGGCACTTCGGCTCCAAGGAGGGGCTGCTGTGGGCCGTCGTCGAGGAGGCGTTCGGCCGCTGGGAGACCGACGTGCTCGTGCCCGACATCGGCGATGCGATCGGGATCGAGGCCGTGCGCCGCGGCGTCCGCGCCCATCGCCGCTTCCTGACCGACGACGGCGGCGCGCTGCAGCTCTTCTACGTCCTGATGTTCGAGGCGCTCGGGCCGCGGCCCGAGCTGCGCGCGCGCTTCGTCGAGCTCCATGCACACCTGCGCGAGACGACGGCGGGCTGGATCGTCAGCGGCCGGCGCGCCGGCGAGCTGCGCGCCGACATCGACCCGCAGGTCGTCACGACGATGCTCGTCAGCGCGCTCGGCGGCCTCGCCTACCAGTACCTCCTCGACCCCGAGGGCGTCGACCTCGACGCCGTCTACGACGGGCTCGTGGCGCTGCTCGAGCGCGGGCTCGCGGCCTGATCCGACGGGCCGCATCTAGGATGCGCCGGGTGCTCGCCGTCGCCTTCCAGGGTCCCGAACACGTCGAGGTCGTCGAGAAGCCCGAGCCCGAGCTGCTCGCGCCCGACGACGCGATCGTGCGCATCAGCGCCACCGGCGTCTGCGGCTCGGACCTGCACATCTACCACGGGCGCGTCCAGATCGAGCCCGGCTTCACGATCGGGCACGAGTACGTCGGCGAGGTCGTCGCCGCCGGCGACGCGGTCACGGGCGTCGCCGTCGGCGACCGCGTGCTCGGGACCTTCCAGGTCGCCTGCGGGACCTGCTGGTTCTGCCGGCGCGGCGAGTACCACAAGTGCGACGCCGGCCGGACCTTCGGCCACGGCGCCGGGCTGGGTTCGCTGCAGGGTACGCAGGCCGAGCTGGCGCTCGTGCCGCACGCGAACCTGACGCTGCGCCGCGTGCCCGACGGCCTCGGCGACGACGTCGCGCTCTTCGCCGGCGACGTGATGGGCACCGGCTACCACGCGGTCGTCGACGGCGGCGTGATGCCGGGCGACAGCGTCGCGGTGCTCGGGCTCGGGCCGGTCGGGCTCTGCGCCGTCCAGGTGGCGCTGCTCGCGGGCGCCGCCCGCGTGATCGCGATCGACACCGTCGAGCAGCGCCTCGACGTCGCCCGGGCCTACGGCGCCGAGGCGGTGCACCTCACCGAGCAGGACCCGCGCGCCGTCGTCAAGGCGCTCACCGGCGGTCGCGGCGTGGACGTCGCGATCGAGGCGGTCGGCGACCCGCGCGCGCTCGACATGGCGATCCGCATGACGCGCAAGGCCGGCACGGTCAGCGTGATCGGCGTGTACGCCGAGCGCGCCGACGTCCACATGGGCCTCGCGTGGATCAAGTCGCTGCGCATCACGGGCGGCCAGGCGAACGTCATCGCCCATCTGGACCCGGTCCTCGAGCTGCTCGGCAGCGGCCGGCTCGACCCGTCCGCGCTCGTCACCCACCACATGCCGCTGGCGAAGGCGAGCGAGGCCTACGCGCTCTACGACCGGCGCGAGGCGCTGAAGATCGTGCTGACGCCGTAAGGGGCCCGCTTGCGCGCTGATATCTGATCTGATATCAGATCCCTGATGATCGATGTGGGCGAGCTCGTGCGCGGCACTCGGACACGGAACGGCCTGGACCAGAGAACCCTGGCGCGGCGCGCCGGGACGACGCAAGCGCAGGTGAGCCGCATCGAACGCGGCGAGACCTCGCCGGGGATCGACACCCTCGCGCGGCTGTTCGCCGCCATGGGCGAGCGGCTGGAGATCGACACCGCGCCCGGTCCCCGCGCGAACCAGACGACAGGCGACCTGGCGCGTGACGCACAGGAGCTGACTCCGGGCGAAGGGCTCGCCCAGGCCGTCGAGCTGAGCCGGTTCCTCACCGGGATGACACCGCGCGAGCAGCACCGATGAGCCGCGAGCTGCGCGCCGACAGCATCTTCAACCTGCTGCACGAGCACGATGTCGCCTTCGTCCTGATCGGGGGGTTGGCACTCGGCGCACACGGGGTCGTGCGCGGGACGAAGGACGTCGACATCGTGCCGAACCCGGAGCCGGCGAACCTCGCACGGCTCGCCACGGCGCTTGAGGCGATCGGCGCGCAGGTGGACATCGGCGACATCGAGGCGCGCGAACTCGCAATCGAGCCCGACCTCACAGGCCTCTCCGAGGGCGGCAACTGGGTGTTCTCGACGGACCTCGGCCGGCTGGAGGTGCTGCAGGACGTGGCAGGCTCCCGCGGCTACGAGCATCTGCGCGCAGGAGCCCTCGCGGTCAACGCCCCCGGCGTCGCGCAGCCCATCCTCTGCGCCGGCTTCGACGACCTCATCGCGATGAAGGCGGCGGCGGGGCGTGACCAGGACCTCATCGACATCGACGCCCTGCGCCGCGCACGCGGCGAGCTGGGCTGATCCCGGCGACGTCAGACCAGTGGCCGCCTCAGCCGGGTGGCGGCGCCAGCGAGCGCTCGAGCCGTAACGCGGCTCGCAGGCCGCCGGTCAGAACGACACGCCGTCGCGGCACACGCGCCGGGCGACGCCCGTGCGGTGCTTCGCGCAGGCGCGGTCCGTCCGAGTTCCGGCGAACAAGGCGGTGAAGGCATCGTCTTCATCGACCACGATGAAGTGCCCGTCGTACGAGTACCGGCGATCGCGCCAGCCGCCGCGGCAGCGCGTGATGAACGGGCTCGTGACGTCGCACGCGAGTGTCAGGGCGACGGGATACGCATCGGTTCCCGAGGTGATCGTCAGCGTGACGGTCTTGTGGATGACCACCATGGCGTCGGGCTTCGGAGTGGCTGCGGCCGCAGGCGCGGACACCACGGTCGACAGGGCCGCCAGGGCGGTGAGCGCGATGGAGAGGTGAGTTCTGACCACCGGGCCGGGCACCCTACCGACGCGGCGACGCCACGTGCGCTGTGTGCGAAACTGGCGCCGTCCGTCCGCCAGCAAGGAGCCTCGATGGCCACCGCCCCCGCCCTGCCCGACGCCCTCTCCCCCGCAGCCCGCGCCTTCTGCGAGCGCGACCACGGCCTGCTGATCGACGGCGAGTGGGTCAAGGCCGGCGCCGGCGCGACCTTTGAGACGCTCGACCCGGCGACGGGCAACGTCATCTCGACCGTTGCCCACGGCGGCGCGGACGACATCGACGCAGCGGTCGCGGCCGCGCGCGAGGCATTCGCCACCTCGGCTCCGTGGCGCACGATGAGCGCGGCGGAGCGCTCGCGGCTGATCTGGGCGCTCGCCGACCGCATCGAGGCCCACGGCGACGAGCTCGCCGAGCTCGAGTCGCTCGACAACGGCAAGCCGCTGAAGTTCGCCCGCTACGTCGACGTCGCGTCGAGCAGCGCGCATCTGCGCTACTACGCCGGCTGGCCGACGAAGATCGAGGGCGGCACGCTGCCGGTCGCGATGCCGAACGTGCATGCCTACACGCGGCCCGAGCCCGTCGGCGTCTGCGGCCAGATCGTCCCCTGGAACTTCCCGCTGCTGATGGCCTGCTGGAAGCTCGGCCCGGCGCTCGCCGCCGGCTGCACGATCGTCCTCAAGCCCGCGGAGCAGACGCCGCTGACCGCGCTGCGCCTCGGCGAGCTCGCGCTCGAGGCCGGCATCCCGCCGGGCGTCCTGAACGTCGTGACCGGTGACGGATCGACCGGCGCCGCGCTCGTCGACCACCCCGACGTCGACAAGGTCGCCTTCACCGGCTCGACCGCCGTCGGCCGCGATATCGGCGAGAAGGCCGGCCGCGCACTGAAGCGGGTCACGCTCGAGCTCGGCGGCAAGTCGCCGAACATCATCCTGCCGGACGCCGACATCGCCGCCGCGGTCGCCGGCTCGTTCGCCGGCCTGTACTTCAACTCCGGCCAGGCCTGCAACGCCGCGTCGCGCCTGATGGTTCCCGAGGCGATGTTCGACGAGGTCGTCAGCGCGCTCGCCGAGCAGGCGCAGAAGACGATCCCCGGCCCGGGCCTGGATCCGAACACCTTCGTCGGCCCGCTCGTCAGCGCCGAGCAGCAGCAGCGCGTCGGCGGCTACATCGAGACCGGCAAGCGCGAGGCGGAGCTGATCGCCGGCGGCTCGAGCGACCTCGGCGGCAAGGGCTACTTCGTCGAGCCGACCCTGTTCACGACGACCGACGACAGCGCGACGATCGTGCGCGAGGAGATCTTCGGCCCGGTGCTCGTCGCCCAGCCCTACGAGAGCCTCGAGGAGGTCGCCGAGCGCGCGAACGACTCCGAGTACGGCCTCGCCGCGGGCGTCTGGACGCGCGACGTCTCAAGCGCCCACCGGCTCGCAGCGCTCCTGCGAGCCGGCAGCGTCTACGTCAACTGCTGGGGCGTCGTCGACCCCAGCGCCCCGTTCGGCGGCTTCAAGGCCTCAGGCCTCGGCCGCGAGCACGGGTACGCGGGCCTCTCGGCGTACCTGGAGGACAAGTCGGTGTTCGTGCAGCTGTAGGAGGACCTGTCACGTCGCCATCAGCGTGCAGTTGATGGCACGCCGGTCGCTCGTGCTGCTGCCGTCCTTGAACGTGACGCCCATCGTGAATGGCCATCCCCCGGACGGGCATGCTGTCGGCGCGTCGATGAACGAGACCTTCTTGCCACCCTTGCGCCCACGCCGGCCCACGACGACGTTGAAGCTCTTGATCGCGGCGAACTGGTCCCCCACGACCTGGATGTCCGGGATCGGGAGGTCGAGCTTGAACCCGAACGCCCCACTCGTGCGCTTCAGCGTCCCGCCCAGCGGCAGGTTCACCTCGATGCCCGGATCTGTCACGTGCGCGAACAGCAGGATCTTGCGCGCGGCGTCCGTTCCCGTGCCGTTGTAGATCCAGAGCCTCGCGTTGAACGGCAGACCGATCGCATCGACGATGGCAGTCCCCGTGCCGATGATCGACGCCGACGGGCACGCGCCCTCGGCCTTCTTGATGAAGTCCGCCTCGGTCGCCGCGCACGTCTTGAACAGGCTGCCGTGCACCGTCGCCTTGGGGAACTGGAACATGATGTCCTTCGTGATCTGGTCGACCGGCAGGCTCGGATTGGCGTCCTGGGTGAGGTCCGCGCCGAGCACGAGGTTCACCGCCCAGGGCTGCCCCTTGGGCTGGTCGAGCAGCGTTGCGCCGACCTTGAGCTCGCCCGCGACCGTCGCGTGAGCAGCTGGCGCGGCCGCGGCGGCGACCACGAGCGCGACGGCAGCGCATGCGGCGAGGCGCCTGGGGAACCTTCGTGACATGGATCTCCTCCTCATGGAATGACCGGCGGGTTGCCCGCCTTGAGCTGCGGGAACAGTGTCCCGCCGCGCGGGCCGCGCTGCACGCAGGGCGGCCCGATCGGTGTCCTATCTCCGAAGACGTTCGTACGCAGGAACTGGGTGACGGTCGGCGAGACGCCGGGCCCGTCGACGACGAGCGGCCAGAGCTTGCCGGTGCACTGCGTGGTGTTGATGCTCGGGCGCACCTGCGTCTGCGAGATCGTCGTCCCGGGCGGCGCGTACGGGTCGGTGCGGTTGGACGCCAGCCGCGAGGGGTAGCTCGCCATCTGCTCGGGCGTCAGGCCGACGAGCGTGCGCAGGTAGTGCGTCGGGGTCTTGCCGTTGCCGAGGATCACGGCCGCCTGCGTGGCGGCGGCGACGTTCGCGATGAACGACGTGAGGTCGGTCGAGTACGTGCCGACGTAGCCGAGGATTGGGTTGATCTGGTCCAGCGAGGGCGGCAGCGCGGTCGCGAACGAGCGCAGGCCACCGAGGACCACGTCGGTCGCCGGCAGGCCGGTGGCCCCTGCGGTCTGCAGCGGGCCGAGCGCGCTGACGAGCGCGGACAGGTCGGGCGCGAGCTTCGCAGCGGCCTGGGCGGTCGGCGCCAGCTGCTGCGCGACAGGCTTGAGCTGGTTGACCAGCGGGCCCGCCGTCTTCGTTGTCTGGACGATCCGGTCGAGCGTCAGCGCGGACTCCTGCTCGAACGTCGGCAGCGCGGTGAACGTGGCCGCCAGCTGCGTGTTGAGCTTGCCGGTTGTCGAGAAGACCGTGTTCGCGTTGCGGATCAGGCTGCGCAGCTGGCCGCCGCGCGCGCTCAGCGCACTGAAGACCACGCCCGTGTTGCGCACCAGCCGCGAGATCGCCGGCGGATCCCGGTTGAGCACCTTCGTGAGCGCGGTCGCCTGCTCCTCCAGCGGGTCGAGCAGCGCGATCGAGTCGTTGATGTCGCGCCCACGCCCGGTCACCGCGAGCGCCTGCTCGATCTGCCACACCCCGAACGCCGCACGCGTCCTGGCGTCGAACGTGCGGGTGATGTCGTTGAGCTGGACCGTCGGGGAGATGTTGCTCTGCGGGAGATGCCCGTGGTCGGGGATCGGCGGGAGGCCGGGCGCCCCGGGCGAGAGCTCGACGTAGGTCTCCCCAAGCAGCGACTTGGCGCGCAGGATCGCGTGGGTGTCGCGCGGCAGCGGCGCGTAGCGGGCGTCGAGCTGGATCGTCGCGCGCGTGAGCCCGTCCGGCGAGGCCTTCAGGGCGACGACGCGGCCGACCGGGACACCGCTGATCCGCACCTCCGCCTGCACGCCCATCGTGTTCGCCCCATCGAAGTCCGCCGTGACCTGGTAGCCCTGGGCACGCAGCGGGATCGGCCCCCCGAACGCGCTCCAGAGGAAGACGAGCAGCAGGAAGCACGAGAGCGCGAACGCCGCGACGACGGCGATCTTGGGCAGCAGTTGGTTGACCGGTAGCACGAACGGACCCTGCGTCTCTCTCCCCCGCCGTCCGAACTGACCGCACGGTCGGCGGTGGCGAGCGTACAGGGCGGGGGTCGGGGCGCGGCGCAGCGGGGCCCAACCGGCACCAGGCTCCGCGGCGAGGCAGTAATGTCGGCGGTCATCGTGCGCCTGTTTCCTCTCGTCGCCGGGTTCATCGCCACGGGCCTGATCGCCGCCCCGGGGGCGACCGCCGCCCCCGAGGTACTGATCCCGTCCGGCGTCACCCAGCCGGCGCTTCCCGGCACGACGATCTCCTACAGCGCAGGCGTGTTCACGCCTGCGAAGGTCGCGGTCCTGCGGCCCTCCAGCGTCACATGGGCCGGGACGCTGCCGACGTTCGACGCCACCTCCGGCTTCAGCCCGCTGGGCATCGGCGTCTACGGGTTCCAGGAGGCGGGCGCGTACGTCTTCCATGCCACGCCGGCGAAGCAGTACAGCGGCACGCTCTACGTCGTCGGGCCACGGGCGATGCTGGACGCGGCGTTCGTGACCGCGGCCGACGGGCCATACGTCTACAACCTGGACGCGAGCGGCTCGTACGTCGTCGACTTCGCGGCCAGCTCGATCGTGAGCTATGCCTTCGACACC
>DATCDC010000058.1:0-5087 GCA_036510915.1 Solirubrobacteraceae bacterium
GGGCGCCGGCCGGTCCGGCGGGGGGGCGACGGGTGGGGGCGCGGCGGCCGGCGGGCCCCCCTGGGGCGGTGGCGGCGCGGACTCCTCGACCGGAGAGGCCGCGTCGGCCGCGGGCGGCCCGGACGCGTGCACTGCGGGCAGCATGCTCGTCGGCTCCCAGCGCAGATACTCCCCGCAGGCGCAGAAGTCCTGCTCGTCTGGGTTCTGGCGCCCGCAGCTAGCGCACGTGCGCACCGCTCACTCGCCCTCCTCGGCGGGGATCACGTAGAACGGGTAGACGAGGTTGCGCTCGCGGTTGGTCGTCCGCACGCGGTACCCGATCGTGATCTCGAGCACGCCCTGCGTCACGCGTCCGAGGTCGAAGTCGATCGAGCCCACCTCGACGCGCGGCTCCCAGCGGTCGAGCGCCGCCCGGATCGCCGTCTCCATCCGCCCCACCATCGCCGCGTCGATCGTGTCGAACACGAAGTCGTGGACCTCGCAGCCGAACTCGGGGCGCATCGGGCGCTCCCCCGGGGCGGTCGCGAGGATGATCCCCAGCGCCTGCTCGACGTCGTCCTCACCGCGCGCCATCGCGACCGCGCCACGGTGGTCCACCGAGAGCGGGAAGGCGAGCCCGGAGCCGAGCGTGTCCGACATGTCCTACGGAAGTTAGCCGATGTTGATCAGCGGCCCGCTGATGGTGACGCCGCTGGACGACAGTTGAACCTGCGAGGCGCCGCACTTGAGCGTGAGGGTCGTCATGCCTTCGATGCTCACATCGCCGTTGCCCTTCACGCTCACGTTCTGGCCTTCGAGCGTCAGCGGCTGCTGAGCCTTCACGGACGCCTCGCCGGAGACCTCGACGACGAGCTTGCCGCCGCTCTTGATCGTGAAGTCCTCGGCGGACTGCATGAACGCCTTGTGGTCGCTTACGACGGCGAACGACCCGCCCTTGCCCTGGAGCAGGTCGTCGCCGGGCTTGTCGACGCCGTTGAACAGCGAGCCGAGCACGTAGGGCCGCGTCGTGTCGTTGTGCTCGAAGCCCACGAGCACCTCCTCGCCGACGACCGGGAGCATCATGAGGCCGCGCCCGTCGCCCGCGCTGGGGCCGGCGATCGGCGCCCACGCGCCCTCGACGTCGCTGCCCAGCGCGGGGTAGCTCACGCGCACCCGCCCCATGTCCGTCGGGTCGTCGTTGTTCGTGACGATGCCCAGGACCAGCTGCGCTCCGAAGCTCGGCGATGCGGCCGCGCCGCCGACCGCTCCGAGGATCGTGTGCGAGGGGGAGTTCGCGAAATGCGTCTCGTACCCGCCCCCGCCGCGAAGCACGTGCGTCGACGTCGCGACGCGGTAGGTGCCGCTGAACTTCGTCCCGATGCCGGTGACCTTGACCGTCGCCCCGGCGCGGATCTTCGGGTTGCCCGGCGCGATGCCCTCGGCCGCGATGTAGCCGTTGGCGAGCTTGTCGAGCAGCGCCTGTGCGAGCGCCTCGCCCTCGGCACGGCTCTTCACCGGCTCGCTGGCGACGTGCACGCTCGCGCCGTCGAACGCCGCCGCGACGCTGGCGCGGTCGATCCCGATCTGCGCGATCTGGTTGGGGCTCGAGACGCTGACGTCGATCGCCTGGTTGGTCTTCGGGTCGTGCGCGAGCAGTGTCACCTTCTCGACCTGCTGGACGGCCGTCAGGCGGGGGCGGAACGAGCGCAGGGTCTCGGGCCACTCGAGCTCGGCGGCGCCCTCGGGCTCGGGCTTGCGGAAGTGCGCGACCGTGTCGTCGACGACGAACTCGAAGCCGACCCGCTCGGCCAGCCGCCAGATGAAGTCCCAGTCGGTCTCGTTGTCCTGCTGCATGTAGTCGTGCGGGTCGCCGCTCGCGTCGCAGTCGGCGCTCAGGCCGGCCTCACCGACGATCTTCGTGACGATGTCGCTCGACGTCTGGTTCTGGAACGTGCGCGTGACCCGCGAACGGTGGAGCACGTGGGAGCGGTCGTATGCGCGGACCGCGACGCTGCAGCCGCCGGCACCGAAGTCGGGCTCCAGCGTCACGATCTGGCCCTTGAAGAGCGTCACCGGCGCCAGCGCCTCCTTGGCGCCGAGGCGCACCTCGATCGCCTTGCCGACGTCGAACGGCATCTCATCCACGCCGTCGCCGCGCGGGTAGGAGATGTGGATCGTGCAGACGTCGGGCAACCGCAGGTAGTCGACCACGCGGATCTCCTTGACGCGGTCCTTGTGCTCGCGCGCGAGGTCCTGCCCCTCGATCAGCAGGTCGTAACTGGAGACGTGCTGCTCGGCGCCGGAGGGGCTCATGCGTCGAGCTTCGGGATCGTCAGCTCCGTGCCCCGCGGCAGCCGCAGCGGATCGTCGATGCCGTTCGCCTCGGCGATCACACGCCAGCGCGTCGGATCGCCGTAGGCGTCGTAGGCGATCGACGGCAGCGAATCGCCGTCCTGCAGGCGGTGGACGCGCACGCCCTGCACCGAACGCGTCGTCGGGTTCTGCCCCTGGTTGGCTCCGGCCGATGAGGCCGTCGAGGCCTTCTCGGCCTGTGCGAGCTCGAGGTCGACCATCGCCCGGATCGGCTCGCCGTTGGGGTGGAAGAGCACGTGCTGGATCGTCACGGTCACCGGCACGGACTTCGGGAGGTCGACCGACCCCCAGCGAAAGGTCACGAACGGCGGCGCCGATCCGCCGCCGCCACCCCCGCCGCCGCCGGTCTCCATCATCTTGAGCAACTTGTTGGTCGTGTCCTTCACGCTCTGGTCGGGGGGGAGCAGCGAGACGTCCAGCAGCAGCGAGACGCTCGTGAGACGGGGCAGCCCGCCGCCGAACTCGCCGTCCGGCAGGTCGACCCCGGTCGTGGGCTTGAAGTTCCAGATGTTCGTCTTGCTGACGGTGTAGCTCTCGGGGTTGAAGGCGCATTCGATCGCGTCCTGCCCTTCGATCTCGAGGCGTGCGCGCTGGAAGCCCTGGGGGATCGGCATGATCAGGCCGTCTTCAGCCCGGTGTGGGCGATCTCGAGGGATTCGGTGGCGATCCGGGTGCCGTCCGCCGCGAGGCTCGGCCCGGTCCAGCGCACCGGGAACGCGTCGGCGAACGTCCAGGTGCGCCGCGCGTCGGCGTCGGAGGAGCTGAGGGCGACGGTGATCTCCTTGCGCTGAGCCTCGGTGTGCGTGGCCCAGAACCACGTCTGCAGCGTCTCGTCCTTCGTGACGCCGCGCGAGAGCACGAGGTTGGGGTACTGCACGCGCCCCGGGAGACGGTGAACGAAGTCGTTGTTCCCGCCCTCGCGGTACTCGAGCACGTCGAACGACATCTCCAGGCCGCTGCACTCGTAGAACAGCCCGATGGTGTCGACGCCGGGGATCGACACCGTGAAGAACGTGACGGCCAGCGTCTGGGATTTCCCGAGCGGTGGCATGTCTCAGGTTCCGCGCATCAGAACGGATGGGGGATGATCTGGCCCAGTTGCTCCTGCTCGGCGCGAAGCCGGCGCAGGACCTCGTCGTAGATCGCGTCGGCGTCCCCGCCGGAACCGCCGCCCGCGCCGCCGCCCCCCGGCGCAGCCGCGCGGGCGAGCACCCTGTTCTCGCCCGCCGAGTCTGCCCGGCGGGCGACCTGACGCGCGGCGGGGGCGGCCGGCGAGGGCGCTGAGGGCCCGGGCGCCCCGGGGGCGGGGCTGCGTGCCAGGACGCCGTGCGCGGCGGGCGCCGGCACCGGGGCCGCAGCGGCGGGGGGGAGACCCGGCGCGACCGCGCCGGCCTGCGTCGCCGGGCCCCAGCTCACGGCGGGGTGGCTGTCTTCGATCGGCGGCAGCTGCAACCCGTCGACCGACGGCCCCGCGGGCGGCGCGGCCTCGACCCGTGGAGCGATCGGAGGCGCCGGTGCGGGTGCCCGCGCAAGCGTCACCCGCATCGGAGTCGCACGCGCGCGCGCCGGCGGGCCTGCGGCGGGTCCGCCGGCGGCGCGCGGGGCCGCCGGCCCGCGCGGTGGTGGGCCGGGCGCCGCCGGACCCGGTGGTGGTGCGCCGGGCGCCGCCGGACCCTGCGGTGGTGCGACGCGCTCCGCGGCGCGAGCGGGGCGGCGCGCGCGGCGCTCCGCGCGACGCGGCACGTCCGGCGTGCCCGCGGGCGTTGCAGCGGGGCCGTGCTGCTCCGGGGCCGGCGGCGCCGTGCCGCCACGCAGCGCAGCGAGCGCACGGCGCATGAGGCCGCGGCTCGGCGCGGGCTGAGGCGGCGCCGGCGCGGGCTGAGACGACGCCGGTGCCGGAGGCTGCGGCGACCGGGCCGGCGCCGGTCGGGCGACGCGCTGCAACCGTGCTCGGCGGGCAGCTGTCGGCGGGCTCTGAGGAGCCCGGCGGGGCGCGACCGGGGCCGGCCGGTCGGCCGGGCGGGCGCCCGCGCCGGCGCCCGGTGGCGCGGCTGCATGGGCCGGCAGCGCCGAGGCGGGTCGTCGGGGAACCGCGGGCCGTTCGGCCGGCGGGGGCGGGGGCGGGGTCGCGGCGCCCTGGCGCGCCACTCTGCGCAGTCGCACCGGGGCGGGCCCTGCCGCCGCCGCGGGGCCGGTGCCGGGCTGCCCGGGAGCCGCGCCGGCGACGCGACGTGACAGGGACGGCCGAGCGGGAGGCGTCGCCGCCTGCAGGTCGCCTGTGCGCGGGGCCGGCCGGCCCGCGCCACCGTCCGGCACGTGCGGTTCCGGCCGGGGGGCAGGTCGCGCCGTGGTGCCCGGCGAGGGCACCTGCGGCGGCGGGGGCTGCGCCGGCGCGGCGGCCGTGGGCGCGACCGTCGCGGCGCTCCGCCGCGGCGGAGCGGCGGAGCCGGGGGCGACCGGCGCTGCGGGGCTCCCTGCGGCCGGGGACGGCCGAGCGCCCGCCGGCGGACGGGAGGGCGCGGGCACCGACGGGCCGACGGGCTCCGCGCCGGACGGCGGCGCCGGCGCCGAGGGGGCGACGGGCGGTGTCCCGGACGTCGCGGCCGGCGATGCCGCCGCGCGTGCCGCGTGCCGCGCCGCTGCAGGGGCCGGCGGTGACGGGGCGGCGCCCGGCGGCGGGGCGTCGGCCCGGCCGGCGCTCGCTGCGCCCTGATCGGGGGGTGCGGCGGCAGCCG
>DATCDC010000059.1:0-22269 GCA_036510915.1 Solirubrobacteraceae bacterium
GGTCAGGGCGAGCGAGAGTTTCAAAGGAGTCTGCCCGCCGTACTGCACGATGCAGCCTAGTACCGTGCCGTTTTGCTGCTCGCGGCGCACCAGTGCGATGACGTCCTCGGCGGTCAGCGGTTCGAAGTACAGCCGGTCGGACGTGTCATAATCGGTACTGACGGTTTCCGGGTTGCAGTTGACCATGATGGTCTCGAACCCGGCCTCCTTCAGCGCATAGGCGGCGTGGACGCAGCAATAGTCGAACTCGATGCCCTGGCCGATGCGATTGGGGCCGGCGCCGAGGATCACGACCGAGGCGCGGTCGCCGCGCTCGACCTCGTCGTCGGCGACGCGCTCCCAGCTGGAGTAGTAGTACGGGGTGCGCGCCTCGAACTCCGCCGCGCAGGTGTCGACCGACTTGTAGGTCCGCTCGCCGCGGAACGGGGCGTCCGGGGCCAGCGCGAGCTCCTGCAGCTCGTGCAGGAACCACGGGTCCACGAGGCAGCGCTGCTGGACGGCACTGACGCTCGCGCCGCGGCGGAAGCATTCGAGCACGATGTCCCAGCGGTCGGCTCCGGGTCGCTCGAGGCGCTCGAGCAGCTCCTCCAGCTCCCCGCCCGCGACCAGCGCGCCGGTGTCGAGCTCGCGGCTGCGCATCGCCTTGGCGAAGGCCTGCTGGAAGGTCCGGCCGATCGCCATGATCTCGCCGACGCTCTTCATGTGCGTCGAGAGGATCGGATTGGCGCCGCGGAACTTCTCGAAGGCGAACCGCGGGCACTTCACGACGACGTAGTCGATCGTCGGCTCGAAGCTCGCCGGCGTGCTCATCGTGATGTCGTTCGGGATCTCCTCGAGGGTGTAGCCGACCGCCAGCCGCGCGGCGATCTTCGCGATCGGGAAGCCCGTGGCCTTCGACGCCAGCGCCGAGGAGCGCGAGACGCGCGGGTTCATCTCGATGACGAGGATCTCCTCGGTCTCGGGGTTGACGGCGAACTGCACGTTCGAGCCGCCGGTCTCCACGCCGACCGCGCGGATCACGGTCATCGCCTGGTCGCGCAGCTGCTGGTAGAGCTCGTCGGTGAGCGTCTGCTGCGGGGCGACGGTCACGCTGTCGCCGGTGTGGACGCCCATCGGGTCGAGGTTCTCGATCGAGCAGACGATCACGCAGTTGTCGTTGCGGTCGCGCATGACCTCGAGCTCGAACTCGCCCCAGCCCAGGACGGACTGGTCGAGCAGCACCTGCCCGATCGGCGAGGCGTCCAGGCCGCCGCGCACGATCGCGCGGAACTCCTCCTCGCTGCGCGCGATGCCTCCGCCGCGGCCGCCGAGCGTGAAGGCCGGGCGCACGATCGCGGGCAGGCCGATGTCGGCGAGGTGGCCGAGCGCCTCGTCCAGCGACGTCGCGATCCCGCTGCGCGGCATCTTCAGGCCGGCCGTCTCCATCGTCTCGCGGAAGCGCTCGCGGTCCTCGGCGCGGTCGATCGCCTCGTAGTCGGCGCCGATCAGCTCGACGCCGTAGCGCTCGAGCGTGCCGTTCTCGGCCAGCGCCTTGGCGAGGTTCAGCGCCGTCTGGCCGCCGAGCGTCGGCAGCAGCGCATCGGGGCGCTCCTTGGCGATGATCTGCGCGACCGGGCCGGGCAGCAGCGGCTCGACGTACGTCGCGTCGGCGAACTCCGGGTCGGTCATGATCGTCGCCGGGTTGGAGTTCACGAGCACGATCTCGTAGCCCTCCTCGCGCAGCACCTTGCAGGCCTGCACGCCGGAGTAGTCGAACTCGGCCGCCTGCCCGATCACGATCGGGCCCGAGCCGATGATCAGGATCTTGTGGAGGTCGTCTCTCCGTGGCATCAGGAAGGAGTCCTTCGCGGGGCATCCCGCCCCGCGTCCTGATGACGACTCTCGGCATCCTGCCTCTCGTGGTCCTCGATCTGCGTGAGGAAGCGGTCGAAGAGATAGAGGCTGTCGTGCGGCCCGGGGCCCGCCTCGGGGTGGTACTGCACGGTGCCTCCCGGGACGTCGAGCAGCGTGAGGCCCTCGACGGTGCGGTCGTAGAGGTTGACGTGGCTGAGCTCGGCCGCGCCGAAGTCGGTCTCCCAGCGGACCGGCTCGTCGCGCTCGACGCGCAGGCCCCCATCCGGCGCCGCCACCGCGAAGCCGTGGTTCTGGGAGGTGATCTCGATCCGCCCGCTGCGCAGGTCCTTGACCGGGTGGTTGGCCCCGCGATGGCCGAACGGCAGCTTGAAGGTCTCCAGCCCGACCGCGCGGCAGAGCAGCTGGTGACCCAGGCAGATGCCGAACACCGGCCGCGTGCCGACGACCTCGCGCACGGTGTCGACGATGTAGCCCAGCGCGGCGGGGTCCCCCGGGCCGTTGGCGAGGAAGACCGCGTCAGGGCCCGAGGCGAGCAGCTCGCCGGGCGTCACCGTGCACGGATGCAGGTCCAGCCGGGCGCCGCGCGCGGTCAGCTCGCGCACGATCGAGAGCTTGATGCCCGTGTCGATCGCGGCGATCAGCGGCCCGTCGTTCGAGGCGCCGTGGTGGGAGACCGTCTCGGGGCCGACGACGCGCGCGAGGTCCGAGCCCGCCATCAGCGGCTCGGCGCGCACCTGCTCGAGCGCCCGGTCCTGCGGGACGCCCGCCTCGAAGAGCCCCCCGCGCATCGAGCCGGCGCTGCGGATGTGCCGCACGAGCGCGCGTGTGTCGACCTCGGTGATCGCCGGGATGCGGCAGTCGATCAGCCAGTCCAGCCAGGCGCGCTCGGCCGTCGGCGCGTCCTCGCGGTTGACCGCTGCGCGCATCACGACCGCGCGTGCGTGGGCGCGGTCGCTCTCCATCGCGGCGCTGCTGACGCCGTAGTTGCCGATGTGCGGGTAGGTGAAGACGACGATCTGGCCGGCGAACGAGGGGTCGGTGACCGACTCCTGGTAGCCGCTCATGCCGGTCGTGAAGACGACCTCCCCCATCCCGGCGACCTCGGCGCCGCAGAGCTCGCCGTCGAAGCGCGCTCCGTCCTCCAGCAGCAGGAAGCCCGGACGCGCGCTCACCTGATCAGCCCCTGGATCGTCTTGAACTGCGGTGCTGCGGCCGAGCCGACGAGCTCGAAGAGCGCCATCTCGACGGTCGAGAGCGTGGCCCCGGCCGCCTCGACGCGGTGCAGGCCGGCCGCATGGTTCGCCTCGGTGCGCGAGGCGGTCGCGTCGGCGGCGACGTGCACCTCCACACCCTCCGCGAGCAGGTCGAGCACCGTCTGGCTGACGCAGACGTGCGCCTCGATGCCGCAGACGAGCGCCTGGTCGCGACCCTGCAGGTCGAAGCCCTCCGCACGCGCGGCGGAGAAGACGCGCTTCTCCAGGCGCGGCTCGCCCTGCAGCGTCTCGAGGACCTCCGGGACGGTGTCCCCCAGCCCGCGCGGGTACTGCTCGGTCACGATCACCGGCAGGCCGAGCGCGTGCGCGCCCCGGACGAGCACGGCGGTCTGCCGCGCGGTCTGCGCGAAGGCCGGCATCGCCTTGCGGAAGGCCTCCTGGACGTCGATCACGACGAGCGCCGTGCGCGCCGGGTCGAGCGTCGTGCGGCTCATGCGCCGGCCCCCTCGGGCTCGGGCGCGGCGCTGACGGCGAAGCCGCGCTCGCGGTAGGCCACCGCGCCGGCGGCGATCGTCAGGAGCACGCGCCCGTGCAGCGTGCGCCCCGCGAACGAGCAGTTCTCCGAGCGGCTCTCGTAGCCGTCCTCGCCGACGACCCATTCGGCGGCCGGGTCGACGAGGCAGAGGTTCGCGGGCTCGCCCGGGAGGATGCGCGGCGTCGGCAGGCCGAGCAGGGCGGCGCCGGCGGTCATCCGCTCGATCAGCGTCGCCAGGTCCAGGACCCCGGGCAGGACGAGCTCGGTGTGCAGGACGGCGTACGAGGTCTCCAGACCGGTCGTACCCATCGGCGCCTGCTCGAAGGGGACCTCCTTCTCGTCGCGCGCGTGCGGCGCGTGGTCGGTGGCGACGCAGTCGATGACGCCGCAGCGCAGGCCCTCGATCAGCGCCTGGCGATCGGTCTCCGTGCGCAGCGGCGGGTTCATCTTCATGCGCGTGTCGAGGCCGCGGACGGCCTCCTCGGTCAGGCACAGGTGGTGCGGGCTGGCCTCGGCGGTCACCTTCCAGCCGGACGCCTTGGCGGCTGCGACGGCGTCGACGGACGCCACGCAGCTGAGGTGCTGCATGTGGACGCGGCCGTCCTCGTAGCCGGCGATCTCCGCGTCGCGCGCGACCATCGAGGACTCGCTGATGCTCGGGATGCCCGCGACGCCGAGCAGCGCGCTGACGCGTCCCTCGTGCATCGCCCCGCCGGCGGACAGCGCCGGATCCTCCTCGTGCAGTGCCAGCACGCCGCCGCACAGCCGCTGGTACTGCAGCGCGCGGCGCAGCATCCCGGCGCTCACGACGGGCCGCCCGTCGTCGGTGAAGCCCAGTGCCCCGCCGGCGCGCAGCTCGGCCATCTCGGTCAGCTCGAGGCCGTCGAGACCCTTGGTGATCGCGGGCATGAACCCGACGGGCACGCGGGCGTCGCGGGCGGCGGCGTCGCGCAGCGAGCGCAGCACCGAGGCCGAGTCGACGACCGGATCGGTGTTCGGCATCGCCACCACGCAGCAGAAGCCGCCGGCCGCCGCGGCGCGGGTGCCGGTCTCGAGATCCTCCTTGTACTCCTGCCCGGGTGTGCGCAGGTGCACGTGCGGGTCGACGAACGCCGGGAAGAGGTCCCGGCCACGCGCCTCGACGACCTCGGCGCCCGCGGGCGCCTCGATCCCCCCCGCCTCGCCGATCTGCGCGATCTCGCCGCCGCGCACGAGCACGTCGTGGCGGCCGTCGTGGCCGGCGCGCGGGTCGAGCACGCGCGCGTCGCGGATGAGGACGTCGGCGGGCGGGACGGGCGCGCGGACGAGCGGGTCGATGCCGGGGGCGCTCATGCGGTCTGCGGCTCCGGTGCGGGCTCGCCGGTGCGGGCCGAGGCGAGCACTTCGTAGAGGACGGCCATGCGCACGACGACGCCGGCGGCGACCTGCTCGAGGATCAGGGACTGGGGCGAGTCGACGACGTCGCCGCTGAGCTCGACGCCGCGGTTGACCGGCCCGGGGTGCATCAGCAGCTGGCGCGGGCCCAGCCGGCGGCCGTCGATCTGGTAGACCGAGGCGTACTCGCGCAGCGAGGGCACGTAGGCCTCCTGCATGCGCTCGTGCTGCATGCGCAGCGCGTAGACGACGTCGGCCTCGCGCAGGTCGTCGAGCGTCGTGCGGACCTCGACCCCGAACGCCTCCTGGACGTCGCGCGGCATCAGCGTCGGCGGCCCGGCGAGCGTGACCTTCGCCCCCATCCTGCGGAAGGCGAGGATGTTCGAGCGCGCGACCCGCGAGTGCAGGACGTCGCCGACGATCCAGATGTTCGCGCCGCTCAGCGAGCCCAGCCGGCGGCGCAGCGTGTAGACGTCGAGCAGCGCCTGCGTCGGGTGCTCGTGCTTGCCGTCGCCCGCGTTGACGATCGCGGCGTCGGTCCAGCGCGGGAGCAGCGCCGGCGCCCCCGCCCACGGGCAGCGGATGACGATCGCGTCCGGGCGGTGGGCGCTCAGCGTCAGCACCGTGTCCTTCAGCGACTCGCCCTTCTCGACCGAGGAGCCCGAGGCGACGAAGCTCACGACGTCGGCGCTGAGGCGCTTGGCCGCGAGCTCGAAGGAGCTGCGCGTGCGCGTGCTCGCCTCGTAGAAGAGGTTCAGGACCGTGCGCCCGCGCAGCGCGGGCACCTTCTTGATGTCGCGCTCCTGAGCCTCGGCGAACGAGGCGGCGCGGTCGCAGATGCGCTCGATCGCCTCGCGGTCGAGGTCCTCGATGGAGAGGAGGTGGTTCATGCGTCACCCCGGCGTGCGCCCGGAGAACGGGCTTCGGCGACGTCACTTGCGATGGTGACCTCATCGACCCCGTCGATCTCCGACACGCGCACGTTGACCCGCTCGGCGCGGGCCGTCGGCAGGTTCTTGCCGACGTAGTCGGGGCGGATCGGCAGCTCGCGGTGGCCGCGGTCGGCGAGGACGGCGAGCTGGACCTTCGCGGGGCGCCCGTAGGCGAAGAGCGCCTCGATCGCGGCGCGCACGGTGCGGCCGGTGTAGAGGACGTCGTCGACGATCACCACCGTCGCGCCGTCGACGGCGAAGTCGATCGTCGTGGCGTGGACGAGCGGCGTGTCCGTGCGCTGCGCGAGGTCGTCCCGGTAGAAGCTGATGTCGACGAAGCCGAGCGGGACGTCGGCCTCGAGCAGGTCGCAGAGCAGGGCGTGCAGGCGCTGGGCGAGGATCGCACCGCGACGATGGATGCCGATCACGGCGAGGCCATCGGGGCCTTCGTGGCGCTCCACGATCTCGTGCGCGATCCGCACGAGGGTCCGCCGCATCTCGTCGCCGTCGAGGACGACCTTGTTCTCACGCACTGTGCCCTTCCTGGCCTCTCGGGACCGGGTTAAAGGGGGAATTGGAGCTAGGCGCTCCCTGCGGGCGGCACGCTAGCACGCCGTTCCCACGGCACGAGCGACGGGGGCCCCTTCTCACGAACCGGGACCTCGACGGCCTCGAAGTCGCGCGGGACGACCACGCGCGCGAAGATCGCCTCGGCCTCCTCGCGGATCTCGCGCGCCGCGTGCCGGGTGGAGACGTGCGTCAGCGCGAGCAGCCCGACGTCCGCCTCGAGCGCGATCTCCGCCGCCTGGCGGGCCGTGCTGTGCCCGGTCTCGGCCGCTCGCCCCGCCTCGGCCTCGGTGAACGTCGCCTCGTGGACGAGGAGATCGGCGCCGTAGGCCGCCGCCCGCACCATGTCGCACGGCGAGGTGTCGCCGGAGAGGACGACGCGGCGCCCGGGGCGCGCCGGCCCGATCACCCGCTCCGGCGTGACGCCGCCGACGGTCTCCCCCGCCTGCAGGCGCCCGAAGTCCGGGCCGAACGGCACCCCGAGCGAGCGCGCCAGCGCGTCGTCGAAGCGCCCGGGCCGCTCGTCCTCGACGAGCGCGTAGCCCAGCGCCGGGCCGCGGTGGCGCACGTTGAACGCCTGCACCTCGTAGCCGTCGAACTCGATCGCGTCGCCGGCGACGAGCTCGCTGACGCTGAACGGGTAGCCCAGGCGCCCGTAGACGGCGCCGCGCAGCAGCTCCAGCAGGCGCTCGGTGCCCGGCGGCCCGAAGACGTCCAGCGGGTCGGCGCGGTCACGCAGGTCGAAGCTCTTGAGCATGCCCGGCAGGCCGAGCCAGTGATCGGCGTGCAGGTGCGTCAGGAAGATCGCATCCAGATCGGGCAGGCCGGCGCTGCGGATGAGCTGGCGCTGGGTGCCCTCGCCGCAGTCGAACAGCAGCCGGTCGCCGCCCCGCCGGACCAGGGTCGCCGGAAGTGCGCGCCGCGCTGAGGGCACCGAGCCGCCGGTGCCGGCGAAGAAGACGTCGAGGTCCATCCGCGGGCGAGCGTACCGCCGCGAGGTGGCGATACGCTGGGCAGCGGTCGCACGCCCCGCGACCGCACGCGCCCGTAGCTCAGTGGATAGAGCGCCCGCCTCCGGAGCGGGAGGTCGCAGGTTCGAATCCTGCCGGGCGCGTCGGGCTGCCGTCCAGCCGGTCGGCACGGCCGATGGGCGCGACGCAGCCAACCTGTCCGCCCACGGCGCGCCCCCCGGCGTTTCGTGCGATCCTGACCCGGAAGGCACGGATGACCTCCACTGACCGCCAGCAACGCGTCCTCGTGGCCGCGGTGCTCCTCACCGCATGGATCGCGCTCGTGCTCACGCCGTCCGCCGCATCGGCCGAGACGCCGATCGCGGCGTGGAGCTTCGACGAGCCCGGCGGGCAGATCGTCCATGACTCCCGCGGAATCGCCGATGGCGTGCTCGGGCGGCTCCCCGGGGAAGACCCCGCCGATCCTCAGCGAGTCCCGGGCATCTCCGGCGGCGCGCTGCTGTTCGACGGCGACGACCGCGTGACACTCCCGGACCTGGACGCCCTCGAGCCCTCGACGCTGTCGATCACCGCCTGGGTTCGGCGCGCCGGGTCGCCTGGGACCTTCCGCTACATCGTCTCCAAGGGCGGTACGGAGTGCTACGCGAGCGCCTACGGGCTGTACTCGGGCTCCGGCGGCGGTCTCGCGTTCTACGTCGCCGACGGCGTGAGCTTCGCCGTCTCACCGGCCGCCTCGCCCGCGGAGGTCTGGGACGGGCGCTGGCACGCCGTGGCGGGCACCTTCGACGGGGCGCGCGTGCACCTCTACCTCGATGGGCGCGAGCGCGGCTCCGGAGCGCCGGCGCCGCTGATCCTCTCGTACACGCGCGCCAGCCGGGCTCCGTTCATCGGCACGTACGTCGGCAGTTGCGAGCTCCCCTGGAGCGGCGAGATCGACGAGGTGGCCCTCTGGCCTGGTCCCCTCGCGCAGCCCGAAGTCGACGCGCTCGCGACGCCTCCTGCGCCGGGCTCGACCGCTCCGGCGCCGGGCTCGACGCCGCCCGGGACGGTCCCGGTGCCCGCACCGGGCGGCGTGGCCGGCGCCACGCCGGCACCCAAGCTCCCGACCGCGTGCGTCAGCGTGATGCTCACCCATCGCGCGGTCGTGGTGCGTCGTTCGGTGCGCGTCGTGATCCGCGTGCGCGCCGGAACCCGGCCGCTCCAGCGCACCGTCGTGCGCCTGCGCGGCGCCGGCGTCCGGCGCAGCGTGCGGACCGGTCGCGACGGGCGCGTGCGCCTGCGGATCACGCCGCGCAGCCACACGGCGATCGACGTGACCGTCGCCGGGCGGGCGACATGCGACCCCGCCCGCATCACCGTGCGCGCGCGCTGAGGCGCGCGGCCGGGCGCTGGCGATTCCCAGCCTGACCACGTGGTCAGAAACATCGCGCCCGCACGGCTGTCATCACCGTGCGGGCGCCGTCTCGTCGAAGTTCGTCCCCCCCGGGCGGGGCGGCGCCCTCAGCTCCTGTAGCGTCGGCGGCGCACGGTCCGCAGCCCCCGTCCGAAGGAGAGAGCCGCATGCTCAAGGAGTTCCGTTCGTTCCTCCTGCGCGGCAACATCGTCGAGCTGGCGATCGCCGTCGTGCTCGGCGTCGCGTTCGCCGCCCTCGTGACGTCCCTGGTCGCCAACATCATCACGCCGATCATCGCCGCGATCGTCGGCAAGCCCGACTTCTCGAACCTGACGTTCACGATCAACGACTCGGTGTTCCGCTACGGGTCGTTCCTGAACGCGCTGATCGCCTTCGTGTCGATCGCCGCGGCCATCTTCTTCTTCGTCGTCAAGCCGATCGACGCCATCCAGAAGGCGCGCGGCATCGCGCCGCCGCCGGAGGACGGGCGCAGCGAGGAGGCCGCGCTGCTCGAGGAGATCCGCGACGTGCTCAAGGCGCGCGGCGGGACGGCCTGAGCGATGGCGAGCATCGAGACGACCGCGGGGCCCGTCGACGCCGGCGCGCTGGGCCGCACCCTCTGCCACGAGCACCTGCTGACCTCCTCGGAGACGATCCGCGCGCAGTATCCACACCTCTACGACACCGAGCGCGAGTACGACAAGGCCGTCGAGCAGGTGCGCGCCGCCATGGCCCACGGCGTGCGCACGATCGTCGACCCCGCCTGCATGGACCTCGCCCGCGACGCCCGCCTGGCGCAGCGGGTCGCCGAGGCGACCGGCTGCCAGATCGTGATGGCGACCGGCATCTACGGGCAGCACTACACGTTCATCCCCCAGCACTTCCAGACGCGCGACGAGGACTATCTCGCCGACGCCTTCGTGCACGACATCGAGGTCGGGATCCAGGCGACGGCGGTGAAGGCCGCGTTCCTCAAGACCGCCGCCGACGAGCCGGGGATCACGCCCGACATCGAGAAGGTCCACCGCGCCGCGGCGCGCGCGAGCCTGCGCACCGGCCGGCCGATCATGGCGCACTCGCGACCGGCCAGCCGCACCGGCACCGACCAGGTCCGGATCTTCCTCGAGGAGGGCGTCGCGCCCGAGCGGATCATGGTCGCCCACACCGGCGACACCGACGACCTCGAGCACATCGAGGAGCTGCTCGCGCTCGGGGTGTACATCGGGATGGACCGCTACGGCACCGCGATCTTCCTGCCCGACGAGACGCGCAACACGGTCGTCGCGGAGCTCTGCTCGCGCGGCTACGCGGGGCGCATGGTCCTGTCCCAGGACGCGTGCGCGACGATCGACTGGTTCCCCGACGAGCTGCGCGAGCAGCTCGCGCCGAAGTGGAACTTCACGCTGATCTTCGAGGAGATCATCCCCCAGCTGCGCCAGCTGGGGGTCAGCGACGCCGACCTCGACACGATGCTCGACGTCGTGCCTGCCGCCTGGCTGGCGGGCTGAGCGCGCCGCCCGGGCCGGCCGCGGCGCTCGAGGGTCCTCAGCGGGCCGGGATCTGCTCGTTCTGGCTCAGGAGCCGCCACGAGGACGAGACCGGATCCAGGAAGTCGGGCGGCGAGCGGTAGGCGAGCCGGTCGTCGTAGTTGTAGTCCTTGATGTAGCCGTTCGTGATCGACGAGCCGCCCTGGCCGACCGGGCCGCGGTACTTCTGGGCGATCACGCCGGAGACCGACAGCGTGCCCAGCGGTCCGCCGCAGAAGTAGTTGTCGACCGTGAACGAGTGCTGCAGCGAGAGGATCGCCGCCTCGATCGAGACGTTGTTGAGCGTGCCCGCGTTGTTCGTGCACGAGTTGGTCCCGGTGTAGGTCACCGGGTGGTAGACCCGCACGAACTGGTTGGCGATCAGGCCCAGCACCGCGTCGTTCGTGCGGGTGATGTCGCCGTCGATGATGATGTCCTTCTCGCTGGCGATCGTCAGCGAGGTGCCATAGGTGCCGTGCACGCGGACGTTCGCGCACTGCGTCGACTGGTTGTACGGGTCGTAGGCCTTGTAGCCCTCGCTGCAGGCGCCGTTCTTGACGAAGATGATCCCGTTCGAGGGGTAGGACATCGAGGTGCCGTCGACCGTCAGCGAGCTCGCGCCAAGGACGATGTTGTGCGCCCCGGCGAGGACGTAGGCCGGCAGCGCGTCGGCGAGGATCGCGCTGTTCGTCGGGGGCATCGTCAGCAGCGGGCTGCTCGTGTGGTAGGAGCCGTTGAAGGTCGGGCTCGCACCGGAGCAGTTCGAGCGCCAGCCGGGCGCTGGGCCGGAGACCTCGATCTGGTCGTTCGTCGTGCGCCCGAACTGCGGATGGCCGCAGACGAGCATCTCGTCGTTCGTGTGGAACGGCCCGCGGATGCGGTCGCCGCCCGCGAACTGGATCTCGGTGCAGTCGGTGTTGAAGGCGTGCGGCTGGTTGCCGGTGTCGTACCAGTTGCCGTTGTAGGTCTGGCTCCCGCGGCCGTTGCGCCAGTACCCGCAGTGGTCCGTCGCCCACTGCGTGACGTCCGGGATCGTGGGCGCGCCGCTGACCTGCTTGATGTACCAGGCGGGGTCGGAGGTCTCGTAGTTCGTGAAGTACAGGAAGTCCAGGAAGGTGCGGCGGCGGAACTTGGCGATGATGCTGCGCTTGATCCCGCGCATGCGACCCGTCGCGCGGATGCGCAGGACGCCCTGCTCGAGCATCGAGCCCGTCGCGTTGTTCGTGTCGCAGGAGGTGTGCGTGCTGTTCGGGATCAGCTCGACGGTGTACTGGGCCTCCGAGCCGGGGACGTTGCGCCAGGCGCGGGGGTCCGCGCCGGAGCCGTTCCACTGCTGGTTGACGAACGGCGTGCCGCCGATCGAGGTGCAGTTGGCCCAGACGTCCGGGTTGTTGGCAAGGCGGAAGAGGTAGGCGTTCATCCCGGCCTCGGCCGCGGCGTAGGCCGCCTTGCGGTCCTGGTCCTGGCGGGCTGTCGGCGTGTCGGCCTGGACCGTGTTGATGATCCCCGCGGTCAGGATCGCGAGGACGAGCATGATGCCCATCATCGCCGGGAGTGCGATCCCGGACTCCCCGCTGAGCGTGCGACGGAATGACGGACGGCTTACGTGCATCGCGGACCTTGGCTCGGATCGGTGGCGTCGGCCAGGCGGACGAAGACGGCATCGTCGAGCGTGGCCGAGCCCTTGGTGTTCTTGAAGGACCGGTCGGGCATCGCCATGAAGGTCACGTCGATCTTCACGACCGCGTCGAGGTCCGTCGCGGAGAGCGGGGTGACGAGCAGCGAGTCGGGGACCGTCGGCGTTCCTGTGCCCCACTGGTAGTAGGCGAAGAGCGGTGTGCCGGGCACGAGCTGGACGTTCTCGAGCATCGTGCGCGTGCTGGTGGGGGTGCCGGGGAACACGACGGGCGAGCCCGAGCCGACGTACTTCTGCAGGACGAGGTTGCCGCCCGTCAGGGAGATGACGTGCTTCTGGGGCAGCGCGTTCGCGTCGCCGGTGTTGGCATAGAAGGTGATCGACGTGTCGCTGCCCGCGACGATCGGCACCGTCGTCGGATCCAGGCAGACCTGCGCGCGCAGCTCCTGGGTGATCGCGTCCATCGCCAGCCGCCCGCGCTGGGTGGCGTCGACGCGCTGGCGGGTGGCGCCGGCGAGCTGCGTCGAGCGGTCCATCAGCAGCAGCCCTGCGAACAGGACCATCAGCCCGATGATCATGCCCATGAGCAGCTCGGGCAGGGTGAAGCCGTGTTCCTGGCGCAGGCGGGTCATGGACACGGCCCCGTCGTGCCGCCGCTGGTCGGGATGCTGAGCGTCGAGGTCGTCGTGCCGGCGGGCGCGCGGTTCTGGATCGGGCTCATAGCGGTGCCGGCCGTGACACGGCGGCTGCTCGCGCCGTTGTTGTCGTCCGCGCAGACGGTGTAGTCGCCGTACGGCAGTCCCGGCTGGGCGAGCTTGCCCGCGGCGTTCAGCGTCGCCGTGAAGGTGCTGCCGCAGCCGGCGCTGACCGGCGTGATGCGCACGTTGGCGCTCGGGAACGGGGAGCCCCCCTTGTTGACGACGATGTTCAGCGCCGGCAGGCGGATGGTGACCGCCTGCGTCCCGCCGGGCGCCGGCGTGACGGTCGGCATGGCCTGCCCGTATTGGCTCGGCTGAGCGAGAACGCAGGAGCCGCCCCAGACGGCGTAGCCGTTGCCGAAGGGGAACAGCGAGTACCCCGAGGAGATCGTCGTCGCGGGCGTGCCGCTGGTGAACTGTCGCGGCGTCGTCAGCGACGCGTTGCCGAGCATGATCGACTTGGCGCTGGCCACCTGCGTGCTCGCGCCGACCTGTGTGTCGAAGCTGACGTCGAGGTTGGCCGCGCGGTCGTAGTCAAAGACGAAGTTCGACGTGCTGCCACCGACGACGTCCTGTGTCTGACTGACCGACTGCTGGCCCTTCCAGTCGACGTAGCCGGCCTGGTTGAGCGCGACGGTGTAGGTGCCAACGGGGAGATAGCCCCAGAAGACGCAGCCGGCGCCGTCGGTCGACAGCGTCCCCGTCGACGGACCGGAGAGGTTGACCGGCAGCCCGGGGATGCCGGTCGGCGTGTGATCCTCGACGAGCGCCTGGATGCTGCCCTGGCCGGAGCCGAACGAGCCGTTGGGGACGGCGACGATCGTCGTGCTCGTGACGGGCTTGATCTTGCCCATCGTCGGCCAGGTGACGGTCGAGCTCACCTTCAGGTAGTCCGCGTTGGAGGCGCCGCCGGAGCAGGTGGCGTTGCCGGTCGAGTCGTCGATCCAGACCGCCTTGGAGGCGATCGTGTAGGTCACGTTCCCGACGACCTGTGTGCGAGTGGCGTTCGTGCCCGTCAGATCGGTGACGTTCAGCGCGCGCATCCGCTCCATGTCCTGCTGGGCGAGCGACGCGGCCTGCGCGCGGCCCTTGTTGTCGGCGCTGGACCGCGCGGCGGCGTCGAGGGCGGCGAGGAAGCCGAGCGCCATGATCACGAGCAGCGTGGCCGCGACGAGCGCTTCGATCAGGGCGAAGCCCTGTTCGCCGCGGACGCGGGGGCCGCGGCGGTGCCTGCGCCCAGCGGGCGCGGACTCGCGAGAGCTGTGAACGGTCGTCACGCTCGCGATATCGGTGCGCGGCGCGATCCCTTGATCGGAATGGACGGGACTACGACGTTCGGTGAGCCGCCGGCCCTGCGGCGTCCGACATCCGTCCAGCCCGAGGCCCTCGGCGGCCGGTTCAGAGCGCCGGGAGGTGCTGCACGAGCGTCAGCACCTCGCCGAACAGATCGCCCTGCGCCGCGACGCGCGCCAGCACCTGCGGGGCCTCGAAGACGAGCGACTCGGGGGCGCCCGAGGCGGCGCACGCTTCGACCTCGTCCCAGGTGACCGGCGTGGAGACCGTCGGGCGCGGCCGCGCGCGCAGCGAGTAGACGCCGATCGTCGTCTTCGAGCGGTCGTTCTGGAACCAGTCGACGAGCACGCGCCCGCGCCGGCGGGTCTTCGCCTGGGTGGCGACGACGAGGTCGGGCTCGGCGGCCGCGAGGACCTCCGCGACCGCGCGCGAGAAGGCCTTCGTGGCCTCGAAGGTGGCCTCGGCGCCGTTCAGCGGCAGGTAGAGCTGCAGGCCCTTGGAACCCGAGGTCTTCGGCAGGCAGCGCAGGCCGAGGCCCTCGAGCATGCCCCGCAGCAGCAGCCCCACGCGGCAGCACTCCACGATCGTCGCCGGCGCGCCCGGGTCCAGGTCGAAGACGACGGCCGTCGGACGGCCTGCGTCCGACGCGAGCGCGAGCGAGGGGTGCAGCTCGAGCGCCGCGAGCTGGGCGAGCCAGACGAGCGTGGCGGCGTCGTCGCCCAGGACGAAGCGGATCGTCTCGCGGCCGTGCCGCACCTCCGCGCTGCGGACCCACTGCGGGGCGTGCGCTGGAACGCGCTTCTCGAAGAACGACTGGCCCTCGACGCCGTCTGGGTGGCGCACGAGCGTCAGCGCGCGCCCGCGCAGATGCGCCGTCAGCACGGGCGCGACCGTGGCGTAGTACTCGACGACCTGGCGCTTGGTGAAGGACGCCTGCGGATAGAGGACCTTGTCGAGGTTCGTCAGCGCGATCTCGTGGCCGCCGACCAGCGCCGTGCCCGTCAGGCCCCTGCCGCGCTCGCGGCGGATCTCGCGCACGTCCAGCGGCGCATCCGCGGCCCCGCGCAGGCCCTGCCAGACCGGGTGGCGCAGGATCCCGCTGGTCGAGCGCTCGGTGTAGGCGACCTCCGCGAGCAGCGCCGGCTCCACCCAGCGCGCGCCGCGCGGTGGCCGCGAGCCGCCGGGTGCGAACGGCGAGCGCTCGCGCGCCAGCGCCGCCAGGCGGCCGCCGAGATCGTCGAGCTCGGCGTCGCTGAGGCCCGAGCCGACGCGCCCGACGTAGCGCAGCGTCCCGTCGGCCTCCTCCTCGCCCACGAGCAGCGCCCCGATCCGCCCGCCGCGCCCGCCGCTGCCCTCCAGCCAGCCCCCGATGCGCAGCTCGGCGCTCGCGCGCAGCTTGACCTTGACCCAGCCGCGGGAGCGCCGGCCGGGCAGGTAGGCGCCGTCGCGGCGCTTGGCGACGACGCCCTCGAGCCCGAGCCCGCTCGCCGCCTCGAGCAGCTCGGCGCCGCTGCCGATCGTCGCCGCCGGCGTCTGCCAGTGCGCTCCGTCCAGCTCGAGCCCGGCCAGGCGCGCGCGGCGCTCGTCGTACGGCAGGCCCATCAGTGAGCGGCCGTCGAGCCAGAGCAGGTCGAAGATCGCGTAGGTGACGGGAACCTCGCGCGCAAGGCGCCTCACGCGCGCTTCGTCGCGCACGTGCATCCGGCGCTGCAGCGCCTGGAAGCTCGGGCGCCCGTCGGCGTCGAAGGCGACGATCTCCCCGTCGAGGATCGCGCGGTGCTCGTGCAGGGCGCGCGTCATGGCGCCGAGCTCGGGGTAGGCGCCGGTGATGTCCTGCCCGGCACGTGAGCGCAGCGCGAGGCGCCCGGGCGTCGCGTGGCAGAGCACCCGCACGCCGTCCCACTTGATCTCGAAGGCCCACTGCGCCCCCTCGGGCAGCGTCCCCGCCGTGGCGAGCATCGGGGCCAGCGCGGCGGGCATCGGTTCGGCCTCGGGGTCCAGCGGCGCGCCCATCCGGTGGATCATCCACTCGTGCGAGGCACCGTCGCCGCGCCCGATCGGGAACAGCGCCCAGGCGCCGCGCAGGCGCTCGCCGTGCAGCTCGACCTCGACCTTGCGCGGGCCCCACGTGAGCACGTCGAACGTGCCCCGGTCGAAGATGCGCATCGTCCCGGCGCCGTAGCTGCCCTGCGGGATCTCGCCCTCGAATGCCAGATAGTCGACCGGATGGTCCTCGGTCCGCACCGCGAGGAGGTTGTGCCCGGCGGCGTCAGGGAGGAAGTTCGGCAGCGCCCACGAGGCGAGCGCGCCGTCGTGTTCGAGGCGCAGATCCCAGTGCAGGCGGGTCGCGCTGTGCTCCTGGACGACGAAGCGCGGCGCGGCGCCCGCCCCCGGACCCGCGTCGGTGCCCGGCGGCTCCGGGGAGCGGGCGACGTCGCGCTTGGCGCGGTAGCGCTTCAGGCGGTCGGCCACAGCGCCGGCCCCCCGTCAGCCCGCCAGCGCCCGCGCGGCGAGCAGGGCGGGCCGGTAGAGCGGGTCGCGCAGCAGCGCCTGGCGGATCCCCTCCCCGAGCACGCCCCCTTCCCCGCGCGAGGCGCCCATGATCGTCCACAGGTGCTCGTCCCCGCCCGGCTCGCGGCGCACCGCGTGCAGCCCGCCGGGGCCGCGGTCCAGCGCGATCGAGCGCCCCGCAGTCGTCTCGATCGTGACGCCGGCGAGCCCGCGCACGTCGAGCCGCGAGGACTCGAGCCTCAGGCGCACCTCGTGGTCGCGCGCGTGGACGGTCCCCGACACGAGGCCGGGCTCCTCGTTGTCGAACGGGGCCGCCGCCCAGCCCAGCCGGTCGGTGAGCCAGCCGAGCAGCAGGAGCGCCGCGGCCGTCGAGCTGCGCTCGTGGCGGATCGTCACCGCGCTGAAGCGCTCCAGGTCCGGGCGCAGGTCGTTGGGCGGATCGAACAGCGCGGCCAGGCGCTCGCGCCAGGGGGCCGAGCGCAGCCAGGCCAGATCGACGACCCGCGCGCGGTCGGCGAGCAGCGCGGCGCGCGCGAGCGCGTCGACCGGGACCGGGTCGTCGACCGAGTCGAACAGGACGACCTGCGCGATCCGCAGGAGCGCGTCGAGCGCCTCGTCGTGGCCGTGCGGCGACCAGGCGACCGTCAGCAGGTCGGTGACGACGACCGGGTCGAGGATCGTCTCCAGGCCCGGCAGGTGGTGGGGCCCGATGTCGAGCACGACGAGCTCGACCGCCTGGCTGCGGGCGCCGCCGTCCTCGTCGTCGCTGGCGACGCTGACCGTCGCATCGAGCGCGCGGCGGCCCGGCTCGACCTGGCAGACGATGGTCCGCGAGGCGTGGTAGTCGCCGACCTGCGCGAGGCGGTTGGCGATCTCGCCGCTCCACTGGCGGTCGACGACCACGATGAGGTTCAGGACGCGCGCCGGCGAGGCGTTCGGGTTGGCGGTGTGCCGCTCGATGAGCAGCGCGCGCAGCGCCTGCTCGATCGCCTCGGGCGTCGTGTCGGCCGCGGCCCAGACGCTGTCGGTCCGCATCAGCGCCCGGCGCCCGGCATCAGATCGCCCGCCAGCGATGGTCGCCGAGCATGATCGACTCCGCCCGCGGCGGCCCCTGCGACCCCGCGGGATACTGGGGCAGCGGGCCCGGATCGCCGCCCCACACGGAGACGATCGGGTCGCAGATGCGCCACTGCTCCTCGACCTCGTCGTTGCGGGTGAAGAGCGTGGCCTCGCCGCGCATCGCGTCGAGGATCAGCCGTTCGTAGGCCTCGGGCGACTGGGAGAGGAACGAGGTCCCGTAGAGGAACTCCATGATCACCGGCCGGATGCGCATCCGGGTGCCGGGGATCTTGGCCCCGAGCGACAGCGAGACGCCCTCGTTGGGCTGCAGCGTCAGCACGAGCACGTTGGGCTGCACGCCGGGCGCGCCGTCGTCCTGGGCGAAGGCGATGTGCGGCGCCTGCTTGAAGGTGATCGTGATCTCGGTGACCTTGCGTGCGAGTCGCTTGCCGGTGCGCAGGTAGAACGGCACGCCGCTCCAGCGCCAGTTGCTCACGTGCAGGCGCAGCGCGGCGTAGGTCTCGGTCGCCGAGTCGGGCGGCACGTCGTCCTCGTCGAGGTAGCGCGGAACCTGCTCGCCGGCGACGACCCCGCCGTCGTACTGCGCGCGCACCGCCATCGCCGCGACCTCCTCGCGCGCCGGCTCGCGGATCGCGTGGAGCACCTTGACCTTCTCGTTGCGCACGTGATCGGCCGTGAAGGCGACCGGCGGCTCCATGCACAGCAGGCACAGCAGCTGCAGCATGTGGTTCTGGACGAGGTCGCGCAGCGCCCCCGCGCCGTCGTAGTAGCCGGCGCGCGTGCCGATGCCGAGGTCCTCGGCGGCGGTGATCTGCACGTTGTCGACGAAGTTGCGGTTCCACAGCGGCTCGAACATCCCGTTGGCGAAGCGGAAGGCCAGCAGGTTCTGGACGGTCTCCTTGCCGAGGTAATGGTCGATGCGGAACAGCTGGTCCTCGTCGAAGACCGAGAGCACGTGGCCGTTGAGGTCGAGCGCCTCCGCGAGCGACGTCCCGAAGGGCTTCTCGATCACGCAGCGCACCTCGCGACCCTCGAGCGAGGCCAGTCCCGCCCCGCCGAGCTCGCCGACGATCATCGGGAAGAAGGCGGGCGCCGTCGACAGGTAGAAGACGCGGCCCAGCGGCTCGGGGGTCGCCGCGTCGTACTCCTCCAGGACGCCGCGCAGCGTCGCGTAGGCCTCGGAGTCGTCGAACTCACCGCTGACGTAGCGCGCGTCGTCGAGCAGCACCTGCAGCACCGCCGGATCGACCGCGCGCCGCGAGAACCTGTGGATCGCCTCCTTGCACTCGGCGCGGAACTCCTCGTCGCTGAGCTCCCCGCGCGAGACGCCGACCACGTTGAAGCGCACCGGGAGGCTGCCCTCGTGCGCGAGGTTGTAGAGCGCCGGCAGGAGCTTGCGCTTGGCGAGATCCCCGGAGGCGCCGAAGATGACGAGCGTCGTCGGATGCACGGGGACGTGCTCGAGCGCCACGTCGAGCGGATTGGCCCCTGCCGCTGACGTCGTCACGCGGCCATCGTATCCCGTGCGCGGCACCCGCCCGGGAACGGGCGGGTGCGTGCCCTACCCGCCGGCCACGGCGGGCAGGATCTGGACCTCCGCGCCGTCGCCGACGACGGTCTCGAGGGCGTCGCCGTAGCGGATGTCCTCGCCGTCGACGTAGACGTTCACGAAGCGCCGCAGCCCGCCGCCGTCGTCGGTGAGGCTCTCGCGCAGCTCCGCGTGCGCGGTGAACAGGGCCTCGAGCACCTCGCCGACGGTCGCGCCCTCAACCCTGACCTGGCCCGCGCCGCCCGCGGCGGCGCGCAGCTGGGTCGGCAGCTTCACGGTGACCGCCATCAGACGACCACGGAGCGGCGCTCGACCTGCGCCTCGAACTGGTCGAAGGACGCGTCGATCTCGAAGGTCTCGAACGTGTCGCGCACGGCGTCGAGCGTCTTGAGCCCCTCACCGGTGATCACGAGCACGACGCGCTCGTCGGCGCCGATCTCCCCGCGCTCGGCGAGCTTGGCGAGCGTCGCCGTGGTGACGCCGCCGGCCGTCTCGGTGAAGATGCCCGTCGTCTCGGCCAGCAGCCGGATGCCCGCACGGATCTCGTCGTCGCTGACGGCCTCGATCGAGCCGCCGCTCCTCTGGGCGAGCTCCAGCGCGTAGGGGCCGTCGGCGGGGTTGCCGATCGCCAGCGACTTGGCGATCGTGTCCGGCTTGACCGGGCGGCAGACGTCGTGGCCGGCATCCCACGCCTGGGCGACGGGCGAGCAGCCGCCCGCCTGGGCGCCGTGCATGATCGGCGCGTCGCCGGTGATCAGGCCGAGCTTCAGCCACTCGTCGAAGCCCTTGGCGATCTTCGTGTAGAGCGACCCCGAGGCGATCGGCGCCACGACGCGGTCCGGCGTCCGCCAGCCGAGCTGCTCGGCGACCTCGTAGGCGATCGTCTTGGAGCCCTCGGCGTAGTAGGGGCGCAGGTTGACGTTGACGAAGGCCCAGTCGCGCTCTCCGGAGAGCTCCGTGCACAGGCGGTTGACGTCGTCGTAGTTCCCGCGCACCTTGACGAGGTTCGTGCCGTAGACCCCGGTCGCGAGCACCTTCTGCTCCTCGAGGTCGGCCGGGATGAAGACGTAGGTCGTCATGCCGAGCGCGGCGCCGTGGGCGGCGACGGAGTTCGCGAGGTTGCCGGTCGAGGCGCAGGCGAGGACGTCGAAGCCCAGCTCACGGGCGCGCGCCGCGGCGACGTTCACGACGCGGTCCTTGAAGGAGTGCGTCGGGTTGGCGGCGTCGTTCTTGACCCAGACCTCGCCGAGACCGAGGCGCTCGGCGAGACGGTCGGCGCGGATCAGCGGCGTGCAGCCGGCCGGCAGGCCGAAGCGCGAGGACGCGCGCCCCGACGGGGCGGGCTGGACGTCGACCGGCAGGAAGTCGGCGTAGCGCCAGATGTTCTGCGGGCCTCCCTGGATCCGGCGGCGCAGGCCGGCGACGTCCGCGCCCAGGCGCCCGTGGTCGTAGCCGACCTCGACGGGGCCGAAGCAGCGCTGGCAGACGTAGCGGGCGTCGAGCGGATATTCAGCGCCGCACTCGCGGCAGTTCAGATGGATTGCACTCATGAAGAAGACCTCCGCTGGTGTGTGGCGAAGGTCTCATGGCGAATCCTCTGCCACATCTCCCAGGCATTCAGTGGTTGCCTGATGGAATTGGCACCTTCTCCCCCGTTCTGTCGAACGCGGGAGGGTTGCCGGGGTTTCGTCGGGCCATTCCCTCCACCCCTCTTGATGTGTCCAGCTATGTGGCGCGCAATCTAGCACACCGTTGTTGGGTCTCAGGGGACGCCGCCGGTACACTCGCCCCTGAGGCGAACCTGATGACCGACGAGCCGCGAAGTCCCCATGCCGAGCCTGCCCAAGCCCCGCCTTCGCCGGGCGGCACGTTCGCGCGGCCCCGTCGTCGCAACGCCGCCTGAGGTCGAGACACCCCAGATCGAGCAGATCCAGGCCGGCCCCGAGGGCAAGGAGCTGCGCTGGATCAACATCGAGCGCTGGCGCGGCGCCGAGCGCAGCTGGCTCGAGGAGCACTTCGACTTCCACCCCCTCGACTACGAGGATCTCAGCTCGCGCAACCAGCGCCCGAAGGTCGACGAGTACGACGACTACCTCTTCGTCGTCCTGCAGTTCCCGCGCTACGACAAGCAGATCGGGCGCCTGAACGCGGCCGAGGTCGACGTCTTCGTGGGCCCCGACTACGTCGTCACGATCCCCAACCAGCCGCTCCAGTCGCTGGACTACCTGTTCGAGCGCTGCAGCACGAACGCAGAGCTGCGCGACCAGCTCTTCGCCAAGGGCGCCGGCTACCTGCTCTATCGCATCGTCGACGACTCGGTCGACGCCTCGTTCCCGATGCTGCGCAAGATCGGGAACAAGCTCGAGCGCCTCGAGGACGACGTCTTCGAGGGCCGCTCGAACGAGGTCGTGCGCGACATCTTCAACGTCAAGCAGGAGGTCATCAACTTCCGCAAGATCGTGCGGCCGATGCGGCCCGCGCTGTCGGATCTGGAGCGGACGACCAAGGGCTACATCCCCGATGACCTCGACATGTACTTCGACGACATCAACGACGCCTCCGAGCGCGTCTGGGACATGCTGGAGAACTTCAAGGAGGTCGTCGACGCACTGGAGGACACGAACGAGTCGGTCCTCTCCCACCAGCTCAACGACATCCTGCGGATCCTCACGGCGTTCAGCGTCGTCATGCTGCCGCTGACGCTGATCGCCAGCATCTTCGGCATGAACGTCCGGGTCCCGGGCGAGCAGACGATCGGCGGCTTCTGGATCATCATCGCCGTCATGGTCGTCCTGCTCGGCGGCATGGTGTGGGGCTTCCGCAAACGTGGCTTCCTCTAGTCCCGCCCCGGCCGCCGAGGCCGCCCTGCTGGAGGCGCCGGCGCTGCGCCGCCGCATGCTCGTCGTCGTCAACCCCTTCGCGACCTCCGTCGACGAGCGCCTGCGCGCGCTCGTGCTCGCCGCCCTGCAGAGCCGCTATGAGGTCACCGCGCTCGACACCGCCGCACGCGGGCACGCCACCGAGCTCGGGCGCCGGGCGGTCGCCGAGGACTACGACGTCGTCGTGACGCTCGGCGGCGACGGAACGCTCAACGAGGTCGCCAACGGCCTGGCCGGCTCGGGCGTGCCGCTGTGCC
>DATCDC010000060.1:0-6440 GCA_036510915.1 Solirubrobacteraceae bacterium
GTGCTGCTGCCCGCGATGAAGGAGGTCGGCGACAAGTTCGGCGCCGGCGAGCTGATCCTCCCCTTCGTGCTGCAGAGCGCCGAGGTGATGAAGCGCGCGGTCGCGCGGCTCGAGAACTACCTCGACCGCATCGAGGGCTACACCAAGGGCACGGTCGTCCTGGCGACCGTCTTCGGCGACGTGCACGACATCGGCAAGTCGCTCGTCAACACGATCCTGACGAACAACGGCTACACCGTCGTCGACCTCGGCAAGCAGGTGCCGATCGGGACCATCCTGGAGGCGGCGAAGGAGCACGACGCCACCGCGATCGGGCTCAGCGCGCTGCTGGTCTCGACCTCCAAGCAGATGCCGGCGTGCATCCAGGAGCTCCACTCGCAGGGCCTGGAGTACCCGGTGCTGATCGGCGGCGCGGCGATCAACCGCGACTTCGGCCTGCGCGCGCTCTACCCCTACGGGCGCGAGTCCGACGAGGTCTACGAGCCCGGCGTCTTCTTCTGCAAGGACGCCTTCGAGGGCCTGGCGAAGATGGACTCGATCGTCGAGCCCGAGCGCCGCGCCGAGCTGATCGAGGAGATCCGGCGCGACGCCGTCCGCCTGCGCGAGCAGGGCCCCGAGCCCGAGGCGCTGCCGACCGACGACGACAGCGTGCGCTCGGCCGCGCGCACCGACGTCCCCGTGCCGACGCCACCGTGGTGGGGCGTGCGCGAGATCCCCGTCGACATGGACGAGCTCTACCACCACCTCGACACGCACGTGCTCTTCAAGCTCCACTGGGGCGGGCGCGGGGTGAAGGGCGAGGAGTGGGCGACGCTGCTGCGCGAGGACTTCCGCCCGCGCCTGGAGCGCATGTGGGCCGAGCAGGACTACCTGCGCCCGCGCGCGCTGCTGGGCTACTTCCCCTGCTACTCGGAGGGCAACGACCTCGTCGTGCTCGACCCGCAGGACCGCACGACCGAGCTGACCCGCTTCGTCAACCCGCGCCAGCCCGGCCATGACCGCATCTGCCTGTCCGACTTCTACCGGCCCAGGGACGCCGATGAGCTCGACGTCGTCGCGCTGACCGCCGTCACGGCCGGCTCGCAGGTCACCGACCTGATGGCGCGCCTGGAGGCCGACGGCGAGTACGCCGAGCAGCTGTTCGTCCACGGCCTCGGCGTCCAGACCGCCGAGGGCCTCGCCGAGTGGCTGCACGCGAAGATTCGCGAGGACCTCGGCATCGAGCCCACGCAGGGCCGGCGCTACTCGTGGGGCTACCCCGCCGTGCCCGAGCAGTCCGAGCACGCCAAGGTCGACACCCTGCTCGACCTCTCGCAGATCGGCATGACGCTGACCGACGGGTTCGCGCCCGAGCCCGAGCAGTCGACGCTGGCGATCATCGCCCACCACCCCGACGCGACCTACTTCGGCATGAAGTCCGGCTTCCTGCCCAAGACCGACCGCCAGCGCCGCGACGACGTGATCGCCGGCAGCGACCGCGACCCCGCGCTGTTCGCCGACCTCCCCGACGAGGACCCGGCGGACGAGGTGCTGGCGGCCGAGCGCGCCTGACCCGGCGCTCGCAGACCGGCCGCAGCTCGCCCGGTTCCCGCGCCAGGCGTTGCTAGATTGCCGGCGCCACGGGTGTCGCCGCGCTCGCCGGGCTCAGCCTTCTCACGGCGGTCGGACTGCTGGTCCGGCTCCACACGCTGCCCACCGGACTGAACCCGGGCCGCGACGCGGTCAGCGACTACGGGACCACGCCGTTCCACCGCTACTACCGCGCCATGGTGATCGCGCTGGGCATCGGGGCGCTGCTGCTCGCGGTCGCGCTTGGCCGCGGCTCGGACGCTGGCCGCCTGTTCTGGCTGTGGATCTACGGCGGGAGCCGCATCGCGATCGCCGGATTCATGACCGATCGCGATCCACCGCCCTTCACGACCGAAGGGCGCGTGCACTGGCTGCTCGCTGCGGTGGCCTTCGCGGCGATCGCGCTCGCGGCATCGGACATCACCTGGACGGGCGATCCCGCCGTGCTGCGCCCGCTGGGCTACGCGGTCGCCGGCACTGCGATCGCCACGCTGCTGACCCGCCTGATCGTCCCGCTGCGCGCCATCTTCGGGCTCGTCGAGCGTGCGCTCTACGCGACCAGCCTGGCGTGGCTGCTGGTCGCCACGATCGACGTGCTGGGCCGCTGAAAGTGCTCGCCGCCCGGTCGGCCGCCGGCGTCATGCGCCGGGGATTGCGGCTTTCTGCGCCGCGCGGCCGTAACTTCCGCTGATTCACGGTCCGGCGTGGCGCCGGTAGCGTCGGCCCGGAACTCTCCCCCGCTCCAATCGGGGGCGGCCGGCTTCTCGCGAAGGTGGGGCGAATGCGCTTGCGAAGGGCCGAGGCGGCTATCGACGGGTGCGAGATGGAGCATGACCGCGTCCCCAGCCTCGGGGACGATCGATCAGGGCAACGCCCCGAGGCGGGAGCGACGCAGGCGTCCGCCGCAGCGGGATCGTGGCTGACGCTGGCCGTGGGGACAGCTGCAGCGCTCCCGGTGATCGTCTCGACCGTGTACGCCGTGCGGGTCGGGTGGGAGCCGACCGACGACAAGGGAATCATCGCCACGCGCGCCTACGACGTGCTGACGGCGCACACCCCGCTCGTCGGCCAGTACACGAATGCGAGCCTGATCACCGACCGGCCGACGCACGGCCTGGGCCCGATGCTCTTCTGGCTGATCGCGCTGCCGGCGCGGATCGGCAGCCCGGTCACGATGGCGGTGAGCATGGGCGTCGTGAACACGCTGGCGGTGGTGGGCACAGTGGCGCTCGCCCGGCGGCGAGGCGGGCTGGTCCTGATGTTCGCCACCGCGCTCGCCACGGTGGTGATGTGCACCTCCCTCGCGGGCGAGTCCTTCCACGACATCTGGAATCCCGCCGCGCCGCTGTTCCCGTTCCTGCTGCTCATCTTCCTGTGCTGGTCCCTGGCATGCGGGGAGTACCGCCTGCTGCCGATCGCCATCCTGACGGCCAGCTTCGTCGCGCAGGCGCACCTCGGGTACGTGGCGCCCGCGCTCGGGATGCTCGCGATCGCCGTCGCGGGGCTGTGGATCCGCGCGCCGCGCGGGCGTTCGCTGGTGCGCTGGATGCTGGCGGCGGTCCTCGTCGGGCTCGTCTGCTGGCTCCCCACGATCATCGATCAGGTCTCCTCTCATCCGGGGAACCTGTCGCTCGTGGCGCGGTCGGCGACCGCGCACGTCAGGACGCTCGGCCCGCGGGTCGGGGCGCGCGCCGTGATGCACACGATCGGCTGGCGACCATGGTGGCTGATCGTCCCCGCCACCAGATGGGATCGTTACAACGACGTCCTCGCCCTGCCGACCCTCGTCCGGCTCGCGACCACGATCGCGCTGCTCGCGGCGCTCGCGGTCCTGGCGCTGCTCGGGTGGCGGCGAGGGCGCTGGGACCTGACGGCCGCCGCACTCATCGGCCTGGTGCTGTGTCTGGCCCTCGGGGCGGTCGCGGCGCACACGCCGGTGCGTCCCGTGCTCGCGTCGACGCTGGGCTACACGCTGTGGTGGGGGTCGCAGTGCGGCATGTGGGTGTGGCTGATCCTCGGCTGGGCGGGATGGATCGCCGTGTCCCGGCGTCTGCGCCTCGGCCTGCCCCGGCGCGCGGCGGCGGCGGTGACGCTCATCGCGGTCGCCGTCGTCGCCATCGCCGGGGCCGCCGCGGCGGCCACCGAGAAGCCGGACCAGCACGTCGCGCTGTACCGGCCGCTCGCGCGGATCGCCCGCCGCCTGGACCAGGTGAACCCGCGCGGGAAGACGGTGCGCCTGGAAGCCACCCTGGATGGCCGAACGCAGCCGTTCAAGGCGGCCGTCCGCTTCTTTCTCGCACGGAGGGGCATCCGCGTCCTCTCAGAGGGGGCATTGCCGCGCAACGGCCCGCGGTACGAGTACTACCACCGTCCATTCCAGCTGGCCCTCGACCTCACCGACACGCGCAGGCCGCCCAGGCCCGGCGCGTCCCTCCTGATCGGCGTGGGCTTCCGCGAGGCGGGAGCCGGCCACTCCGTCTTCGCCTGGAGCTCACCCGCGCCCAGGCGACGGGCGGCGCCGCGCACGCCGGCCGGCAGGTGACCGGCGGTGCTATCGATGCAGCGTGGAGTTCAGCGCGAAGCCGACGACGTCGGCGTTCGCGTCGACACCCGAGGGGTTGCGGGTGGGAAACGGCGGTGGAGCACCCGGCCAGCCATGATCGGTGCCGCGCAGCAACAGGACCTCGACCTTCATGCCCGGTGTGCAGTGGCCGAAGTCGAAGCTGGACTCGAAGGGCCTGGGCGACGCCACGGACAAGGTCGTGCAGCCATCTCGGTGAGCCCAGTCGCTCGCGTAGCGCAGCACGCCGCCGCGGTGGTTGGGCGGTCGACCGGCGAAGGGAACGATCGTGTCAGCCCCTCCGTGGATCGCCAGGAACGACCCGCGAGTGCCCACACACGGGTCCAGCGCACGGTAGCCCGCGGCGACGGAAATCACCGCGGCGAAGCGGCTCTGCAGCTTGCACGCCATACGCGTCGCGAAGCCTCCACCGTTGGAGACTCCCACGATCGAGAGCCTGTTCAGGTCGAAGCAGCCGCTGGCGAGCACGCCATCGAGTAGCCCGCCGACCAGCGTCACATCCGACGAGCCGAAGGCATCGTTGATCTGCCAGATCCCGCCGGCCCGCCCGGTCGGGTACAGCACCGCCAGGCCGGCCCTGTTCGCGACCGCGCCCAGATGCAGGAAATCCCCCGCGTCGCCGTCACCGCCCGACATGACGGCCACGAGCAAGGGCGTCGTGCCCGGCGTCGTCCGAGAGGGCATGCGCAGCTGGCCGTTGGGCAGCGTGGTCAGTCCGGCCGGTGGACAGGACGGCTGCGCGTCCTGTGCGACGTGCGCGGGCGTGGCACGTGCGACTGCGGGTCCTGCACGAAGGCTGACCCCACCGGCGAACGCCCCCAGCACGAGCAGCGCCGACGTGAGCAGAAGGGGAGGCAGGAGGAAGCGACGCATGGATGGTGTTGAGGCCGCCGACACCTGCAGCGGCGCGTGACCGCCGGGAATCCTAGGCGACCGACGCCCGCCACCGCGGCCGTGGCAGGGAGATGCGCTGCGTCGGCCGTCACCGGGCCGCGATCGTTCTCACCCGGACGCCGGCGCGCGAGCGATCAGCGCGAGCTTCTGCGCGCGCGGTAGGCGCTTGATCCGTGCCTCCGCGCGCATCGCGGCACTGCGGTCCGGCAGCTCCCAGGCCGCCTCCAGGCGCACCGGCAGGCGGCTGCGCGTGTAGCGGCTGCCGGTACCCGCGGCGTGCGCGGCGAGGCGCTGGTCGACGTCGACCGTCCAGCCGGTGTAGAGGCTGTCGTCGCTGCAGCGCAGCAGGTAGACCCAGGGCACGCCCCGACCTTCGCCGCGCGCGGCGGCGCTCCTACGCGTCGCCGATGACGAACTGGCCCTCGGGCTGGGCCGAGGACCGTGCCGGCAGCGGGTTCAGCCGCACCGGGCTGGAGTGCATCGCGCGCAGGCGCACGTCGCGCCAGCTGAGGCCCTCCTTGAGCAGCGCGGGGACGCCCATGATCACGGCGGTCGCGATCTCGACGGCCTGCAGGACGATCCCGTAGCCGAGCGCGTCCGCCGTGCTGACGCCGAAGGCGCCCGTCAGCACCGCGACGCACGCCGCCTGGAACACGCCGACGTTCGACGGGGTCGCCGGGAGCACCGCGGTGACGTTCACGGCGAGCAGCACCGCCGCGGCGGCGCCGACGCCGACCGCACCGTGGATGCCGATCGCGACGAGCAGCAGGTAGCAGCTGAGCGCCTGCAGCGCCCAGGCGCCGAGCTGGGCGGCGACCGCGGTCGCGCCGTCGCGCGGGCGCTTGAAGACGAGCAGGCCCTGCCGGACCTGGAAGGCGGCCGCGCGGATCGGCCGGACGATCGCGTGCAGGCGCCCGAAACGCTCCGTCCCGCCGGCGCGCAGCACCACCGGCACGATCAGGAGCGCGAGCAGCAGCACGAGCGGGGCGATGGCCACGGCGACGAGCGCGCCGTGGTGGTCGTCGAAGATGTGCACCGAGGAGAACGCGATCGCACCGAGGATCGCGAGCGCGAGCAGGTTCAGCAGCGTCTGCGAGACGAGTGTGCCGATCACCGTCGGCAGCGTCTCGCGTGGCCTGCCGGCGCGGCGCGCCACGATCAGCGCGCGCGAGGGCTCGCCCAGGCGCGCGGGCAGCGTCGCGGACATGAGCACCCCGATCGAGGTGCCCTGCAGTGCGGCGAAGCGCGACAGGCGCGCCTCGGGAAGCGCGGCGTGGAGGATCGCGTGCCAGGAGATCGCGCGCAGCACCATCGAGGCGCACATCACCCCGACCGCGGCGATGACCCAGGGCGGGCTCGAGCGCAGCAGGCTCGCGGCGACCTTGTCGACGCCGAT
>DATCDC010000061.1:0-3019 GCA_036510915.1 Solirubrobacteraceae bacterium
GGCGTGCCGCCGAGCCATTCCCATTGCAGCTCGACGCACGGCCAGATGCGGTCCGTGACCCCCTTGGCCAGCGCGGGCGAGGGCCGGTCGACCTGCGGGAAGCGCAACGGCTGCCCGGCCCGCATGCGGATCTTGCGCGGATAGATGCGCCAGCCGCGGCGCACGTCGGCGGTGCCCTGCACGGCCACGGGGACGACGACGGCGCCCGTCTCGAGCGCCAGCCGTCCGACGCCGCGGCGCGGATGGCCGAGCGGGCCGGGGCGCACGCGCGTGCCTTCGGGGAAGATCATCACGGCGTCGCCGCGCTCGAGGATCCGCCGCGCGGTCGCCATCGAGTCGTCGTCGCCGGTGCCGCGGTCGATCGGAAACGCGCCGAGCGCGTTGAGGAACCAGGCCTGCAGGCGCCCGTAGCGCCCGGGCTTCTCGAACAGCTCCTTCTTGGCGACGAAGTAGATCGGGCGGTTGACGAACGCCGAGATCACGAACGGATCCAGGAACGAGCGGTGGTTGGCCGCGAAGATCGTCGGGCCGGTCCTCGGCACGTGCTCGCGCCCGATGCGCTCCAGGCGCCAGTACGTCAGGAAGAACGGCAGGAAGAGCAGCCGCACGAGGCCCAGGACGAACGGGTTGACCCCGCGCTCCCCGGCCCGGCGCAGCAGCTCCTCGCGCTCCATGCGTTGGCATACCGATTTGCGCCCCAGGCGTTACACGCCCGCAGGAGTACCATGCGGTCGATGCCCCTGGATCGTGCGCGCACGCTGCGCGGAGCCCTCGCCGGCACGGTCGCCGCCGGCGTCTGGGCGGCCCAGCAGCCGCTGGACATGCGGCTCTTCGGCGTCGCGTACGACGACACCGAGCTGCTCGGCAAGGCGGTCACCCGTCGCGCAGCCTGGCCGCTCGTCGGCGCCGCCGTGCACCTGGCCAACGGCGCGCTGTTCGGCGCGGTGTACGCGAACGTCGCGCCGCGCGTGCCGCTGCCCTCGTGGTCGCGCGGGCCGGCCGCGGCAATGGCCGAGCACCTGGCGACCTGGCCGCTGGTCGGCCTCGCCGACCGCTTCCACCCCGCGCGCGCGGACATGCCCCGGCTCGCCGGCAGTCCGGCGGCGTTCGCGCAGGCGACCTGGCGCCACCTGGTCTTCGGCGTCGTGCTCGGCGAGCTCGAGCGGCGCCTGAACCCGCCCCAGGACGACGAGGTCCCCAGCTACGAGCACGTCGTCTCGCAGAACGGGCACGGCAACATCGAGGACGCGGCCGGCATCGCCTACCCGGCGTCGTAGAGCTCGCGCCACACGCGTCGTGCAGCTGTGCGAAGCTGGGCGCGTGCCAGAAGAGCCGACGATCACGATCGTCCTCGCCGACGACCATGCCGTCGTGCGGTCGGGGCTGCGCCTGGTCCTCGAGCGCGCCGAGGGCCTGGAGGTCGTCTCGGAGGCCGGTGACGCCGAGAGCGCCGTGCGGACCGTCAACGGCCACAAGCCCGACATCCTGGTCCTCGACCTCAACATGCCGGGCCCGCTGAACTCGTTCGACGCCATCCCGCGCGTCGCCGAGGTCTCCCCCGGGACGCGCATCGTCGTCCTCACGATGCAGGAGGACCCCGAGTTCGCCCGCCAGGCGCTGCGCGCCGGCGCGGCCGGCTACCTGCTCAAGGAATCGGCCGACACCGAGCTCGTCGAGGCGGTGCGGCGCGTCGCCGGCGGCGCGACCTATCTGCACCCGGGGATCGGTGCCGCGCTGGCGTCCACGCCCGAGCCGAGCGGCCCGCCCGACGACCTGACCGAGCGCGAGGCCGAGGTGCTGCGCCTGATCGCCCTCGGGCACACGAACGCCGAGATCGCCTCGATGCTGTTCCTCTCCGTGCGCACGGTGGAGTCCCACCGCGCGCACATCCAGCAGAAGCTCGGGCGCTCGACCCGGGCCGAGCTCGTGCGCTACGCGCTCGACCACGACCTCGTGGCCGACGCCTGATCAGGGCAGCGGCAGCGTCGCCCGCACGGAGGTGCCCGACGGCGTCGCCGCGGCGACCTCGAGCTCGCCGCCCGCGAGCTCGACGCGCTCGCGGATGCCCTGCAGGCCGTATCCCTGGACGGCGGTCGCCGGGTCGAAGCCCGAGCCGTCGTCGGTGACGGCGATCGACAGCGCTTGGCCGTCAGCGCTCACGGACACGTCCACCCGATCGGCGCCGGAGTGGCGCGCGACGTTCGTGAGCGACTCCTGGACGATCCGGTAGACGGTCGTCTCGAGCTCGGAGCTCAGCTCCTGCTCCCCCAGCTCCAGCGCGATGCGCACGTCCAGCCCGCTCGCGACGCCGGTGCGCTGCGCCAGGGAGCTCAGCGCCGGTGCGAGGCCGAGCTGGTCGAGCGAGGCTGGCCGCAGCTCCGCGATGATCCCGCGCAGCGAGGCGATGTCGCTGCCCAGCTGCTCGGTGGCCGTCACCACGGCCTCGCGCACCGCGCCAGGATCCTCCAGCCGCGCGGCGCCGGACAGCAGGACCTTCAGCGCGCCGAGCGCCTGCAGCGTCTCGTCGTGGAGCTCGCGCGCCCAGCGCCGGCGCTCGTCCTCGGCCGCGGCGATCGACCGGCGCAGGCGATCCTCCTGCACGGTCTTCGCCGTCGCGACCGCCGTGGCGGACTGGTCGGCGAAGGACTCCAGCAGCAGCTCGTCGTCCGCGGTGAAGCGCCGCACCGGGCCCAGGCGCTCGAACGCGATCAGCGCGCCGAGCGCGTCGCCGCGGTACACGAGCGGGACGATGAGCGCGGTGTGGACGTCGTCGACGCCGAGCTCGGCGGGCGAGATCCGCATCTCCTCGGCGACGTCGACGATGCGCCGCGAGCGCAGCTCGCGCATCACCTGACCGGTGGTCGAACCCTCGAGCGGAAGCTGCGGGCTCTCGGCGAGCGCCGCCATGCCGGTGGCGGCACGTGCCATCAGGCGGTCGCCCTCGCGCAGGACGATCACGACGTCGCGCGCGCCGACGAGCGCGCGGGCGCGCTTGGCGACGAGCTCGAGCACGCGGTCG